>JBDHXS010000103.1:0-14192 GCA_039810845.1 Runella sp.
AGCCAAAGTTGTTATCAGGAATTCCCAATACCACTATTTTGTTTCCATATTTCTCATGTAATTTTTTCCAATCGGCATATTGAGGTGTATATCCGCAGGCTGAAGCCACGTTAAGAAGCACAATTTTTTTGCCTTTGTACTTGCTCAACGAAATCTCTTCATTACCCATAAGCGCTTTCATTTTGTATTCGTACACCGACGCTGCTGGTTGGATATTATCGGTATTGGTCTGTACTTCTTTTTTATCGGCAAAAATGCCCGAAATAAGGGATAAAAGCATAAGTAACATGGATTTAATAGTGGCCATTTTTAATAAGTGTTTTGAAATTTAATGTGAAGTAAACACGACATAAACGAATAATGTTTCAAAAGACAGCTAATATCTCTTGGTAAGAAATTAAAAAGATAGCTAATACTGCTAACGCAAGCCCTAATTTGTTGAGTGGTTGAAGCGTTTCTTTAAAAAGTACCCACGCTAAAAAAGACGACGTAAGCATACTCAACACATTATAAATAGGGAAAACAAAAGCCGCGCTGTTGCCAAAATCGCTCAACGCCCCCAGCAAAAAATAAAATGACAGAAAATTAGGAAACCCAAGTAGTAGCCCTCCCAAAATGCTCCTTAGCGTTACGTTTTCTTTGATGGTCAACATCCTAAAAATCAAAAAAGTAGTGCCCACCAATATCGCTCCTGTGCAAGCAATCGCCGTAAAAAGTGCTGATTGGTCGGGGCGGTAAAAAGTGGCACTCACGTAATTGATGAGGGTATTGTTGGTACCACTTCCCAGAAACAACAACACGGGCAAAAACAAAATCCAGCCTCTCTTTACGGCGGTCTCTGTCGTTTGTTTTTTGATGGTACTCAGGGCCAATGCCGCTAATGCCAGCAACAGCCCAAGGTAGTTGAGGAAAGTAAAATCTTTGTTGTTGTTTCGGAACACAAATAGGCCAAACAACACAGGAATCACCAACGACATATTTCCCGCCAAGGAAGCCGCCGTAACGCCTACTTTGGTGGTAGTCATACCAATAAGGACAAATACCACCACAAACATAATCCCCAAAGCCAACGTAAGCAGTGTAGGAGTAGCCGACCAGTCGGTGGTGACATACTGCTGACGGTCGGGCATCAAGATAAGCCCCATAGCTACGCAAGTATAATAATTGAAAATAACCGCATGAAGTGGATTGACTTGAAACTTGCTAAACGACCGCATAATCAAGTACAACGATACGGTAAAAACAACAGCGAGAACAAAATTTAACATTGTTGAAGAAATTATTGACTTTCAAAAATAGAGCAATTCCCTTGATTTTGTTACCGTTCGATAAATTTACGACAACTAATAAAGCATTATAAATAAAGATTTATTATCTTGGTTTTACTTAGTCAACGTTTTGGTTGCCAAGCTTTTATTCTCCGATATAAGACGCTCTGGTAGCGATGAAAAATCTAATTTAAGATGCCTCAAGAACCCGTCATATTAGCTTATTTTAGTCAGAGCAGTGGGAATGAATCGCTTGATTTGTTACAAAAAGAATATATTTCATTAAAACAAAGATGGGAAGACAATCAATATGGAATAGAACTTCGGATCAGAAGTTCGGAAGAAACTACGACTGATAATATTAGCAAGGATGCTCGTAGATATAAAGAGGGGTTAATATTATTACATTTTAGTGGTCATGCTGGGCCCAATCATTTGGCATTTCAAGAAGAAAATGGACTTGCAGAGGGCTTGGCTGAATTGATAGGCAATGATGCAAAGTACCTAAAATTAGTAGTACTAAACGGATGCTCAACCGCCAATCAAGTTAATTACTTTTTTAAAAATGGAGCAAAAGCCGTGATTGCTACCAAAGGCACTGTAAAAGATAAACTTGCCTTTGAGTTCTCTCAAATTTTTTATGAACACCTTCACACCGAAACCATCAAATATGCCTATGAGAATGCTATCTCATTGCTCAAAGCAAAAGAAGGCAATAAAACGTGGCTTCCCAACAATCTAAATAATCAATTTACAACTGTAGAAATAGATAAAGTACGAGGAATTTCTAAAATGCCCTTCAACAATGAAAACATCTGGGGGCTTTATGTACTAAAAGGATACGAAAGCGTATTGACCGACAAAAACTGGTGGAAATTAGAAGAGATAAAAACAACTTCCACAACTTTTTCTACCCTCCCTAAAATAGCTAATGATAAACGATTTACATGTGGGCGTGACGACCACAAAGCAATTTTTGACCAATACAATGATTCGTCTTCTACCAAAAAAATCAAACATTTTTTCGTTTTTGGCCAGCGTCAGTATTCTCCTGATGGACTATCGCATAAAATCGTTTTTGAAAATTATACCCAAAACCGAAGGAATCGTTATCTTTATTTACCTGACCCCAGCTCTACGGGGGTTACATTTAATGATTTTTACATCGAACTCAATGCTGTTAAACTAAAAGATCCTTTCCTAATAGCCAATCAGATTAACAATAAGTTACAGTCTTATTTTGAAACAGGGAGGTCAATGCCAGATAATAACAACCTCGAAGGCTTACTTAAAGAAATGCTAAATCGGCTTAAAATTTCTCATTTTCAATATTCTTTCATTTTTCTCAAAACCAACGAAAACATTTTTCAGTTTGATTCCGTCAAACGTTTTATTGATGAATTAGATAAACTCAATGACATTTTTGAAAATGAGTTATTTTTCTTTTGGAACGTCTCTCCTCCCGCTCCCAATAGACGCGTATTTGGGGCATTCACCAATTTATTTAGCTCTTCAAATACAAATAGTTTAGAAGAAAATATTAAAAATTATTTTGGCATAGATCATAATCCATCAGGAACATTTTATGGAGGGAAAGTAGGGATTACTATTTTGAGTGAGGATTATTTATCGTTTCCAGAAGAAGAGGATATAAAAAAGTGGGGAATTAGCATAAGGGAAGTTTTATCTTCATCTTACAAATTTCAGTTGCCCCCTTTTGCAAATGATATGGAAGAGTTTGAATTGGCATTAAAAGAAGTAATAGACGACTGCAATAAGCTGCAATAAATAAAATATCGAATCCAATGAGTCAGGAACAAAAATTATGGGACAAATTTGAATTTGGCGATGAATTGACCGTGCCGCGTTTTAAACCAAATCCGTCAAATTATAAAATAGAATCGGGACTGTATCATGCCGTTAAGGTAGCCCTTTTGCTCAAGCAACCTCTATTGCTGACCGGTAAACCTGGGACAGGTAAAACGCGTTTGGCTGAGAAATTAGCCGCAGATTTACACGCTCAATTTCCGCAAGACTACTTGAATTTCCCCTTAATTTTCAACACCAAAACAGTTTCTACATTTACGGACTTATTTTATCTCTACGATGCGCTTGGGCATTTTCAGGCAGCTCATTTAGAATCATCTAAGCAGGATTCGGTACAAGCCAAAGATTTTGTGCAATTACAGGCATTGGGGCAGGCAATTGTATTGAGTAATCCAGAATTGATAAAAAAAAGTCGCTACGGCTCCATGAAAGTTGGAGCTGGGCAAGCAACGTTAGAAAAAATAGTTGCCGCCCAAAAACCAGTAAATACGGTGGTGTTAATTGATGAGGTGGACAAAGCACCACGCGATTTTACCAATGACCTTTTGAATGAATTGGACCGTTTTGTTTTTTACGTCAAAGAAGATGGTAATGAAGAACATCGGCGAGGAGACAAAAATGTATTTGTAATTCTAACGAGCAATTCCGAAAAAAACCTTCCCGAAGCCTTTCTACGTCGGTGTGTGTATTATCATATAGAAACCCCCAGCGATGAAACACTCCGCCAAATCGTCATAGAACAGTTATTCGGGGGAGAGGTCACCAAGGCATTAGATAGCTATCTTGACGAATTTCGGTCGCTTAAAAATAAAAATTTAAAAAAAGAGCCGAGTACGGCTGAATTAATCAATTGGTTGGGCGTACTGAAGGAGGGAATTTTGAAAGGAATCCCCATTCAAGAGGTTTCTAATGAAATATACAATGCCAGTTTGTCGGCATTGCTCAAACACACCGAAGACTTACAACAAGCACAACGAAACTGAAATAAATCCTGATTTGGAAACCCAAATCTCACATATTGAACTACTACGCGAACATTTCGATAGATTAATGGCGCACCTTCGGAGCGCAGGGTTTGCCATTACGCCTACGAGTTATGTCCATTTTTTTCAGATTATCTCCTTTCTTGAATCTGAGGAACCCCACTTGACTCGACAGCAGTTGAAAGAATTGTTGTGTCCATTGGTGGTACGAAGCGAAACTGAACAACTACGTTTTGGTGAAATTTTCGACCAAATTATCCTCAAAGAAATTACTGAAGCCCAAAACAACAATCAGAATAACCTCACTGAAAAGAATGCACTCTCAGATAACATCGTTTCCAAGACGAAGTTTGAACGTTTTTTAAAAGCAATTAAACAATATAAAAAATTTGTTTTTTTTGCCCTTGCGATGGTACTGGCAGGGTTGGTTTATTGTTGGTTTTATCCTTGCTCTCCCCCTCCTAATCCACAAATTATTTCTGTGACTGGCACAGTATGGAATGAGCGGATGTTTCAGTTGGATAGCCTCTCTCGCACCCGTGATAGTGTGGAAGTCAAATGGTTTTTTGGAGATGGCATAGATACGACTACTTCCAATAAAACCTTGGTTCGACATCGTTATCCTACCTTAGACAGTATCTATGCAGTAAGTGTATTGGTCAATCAGCATGATTCCAGCCTTCCTTATGCTGTTTCTATTATAAAACCTACCTGTCAGCTGTTTTTTGAAGTAGATTCTATCAAAAAAAATACTATCTATTTCAGAAATACAAGTGTCGGGATGGAAAAAGGAACGGAATACAAATGGAACTTTGGCGATGGAAAGAGTCAGCAAACCAGCGACTTAACTATTTCACACGGCTATCAAATCAATAAAATCTATACTATTTCTTTAAGCATAATAGGAAAAGATTGCCCCCCTATTAATAGCGATGTTTGTGTAAACTGCTCCAATAATTTCAATCCTAAACCCTTCCCTTTACGAACTGCCCCACAAGTAGAGTCATATCGTCTCCTCCGTTGGATTCCTCAGGCAGGATTAGCTATTGTCATTATTGGTATTGGCATCTTGATAGCTTTAATCGCCTTTTTTTTATTCCGAAAATTGAAAGGAAACAACCAGCTTCCGATGGCCAATAAGCCCCCATTTATGTTTGAGTTTCCGTCACAAGAAGGCGATATTGTCGTTAGTGATACATTGGATTTGTGGGCAAGGCAAATGCACCAGCGTGAAGCAGGGAATCGAAGAGAAATGGACATTAAGAAATCTATTTATGCTACCATACGTACAGGGGGATTGCCCGAAGCACGCTACAAATATCCGCTTCAACGCCCAGGGTACCTAGTTTTGATCGACGACCGTTCCATCTATCACCAACAAGCGCGGTTATACACTTTTTTCACTCAAGCCCTAATCGAACGAGATGTGGAGCTTGAAACGTTTTTCTTTCACGCCGACCCACGATTTTGTTGGGGTGAAAAATACCCGCGTGGAGTTCGAATAGAAGATTTGCAACGACTGTATGCCAACTACAATTTAGTATTAGTCACCGAAGGAGTAAGGCTCATTGACTACAAAACAGCAGGAGTTGGAGAGTGGTTTAGGGAGCCTCTTTCGGCTTGGAGCAGTCGCGGAATTTTGACTCCTATTTATCCCCAAAACTGGAATTACGTAGAAGCAATTCTTTCACAGTTCTTTGTGGTTCTTCCTGCCATTCCCAAAGGCCAGCTACTTTTGCGAGAATTGTTGCAACGAAAGCCCGATAACTTACCCACTTTTCAGGAATTGCGTCAAGTCCTTAATGCTGATGTTCAACTTAATCGTGATTTTTTTGAAAAAACAGCGAACAATATAAGTATCGGCGAAATTGAAGCATTTTTAGAACAATCTTTTTCGGACGACGCCCTATCAGAAAAAGAAAAACAAGCACTGATACAATGGGCTTTTGCGACAATACTTTATCCTACCCCCCAGTGGGATATGACTATCGCCATTGGCAAAGAAGTTGAAAAATTTTATGCGCCTGTTCAGCTGGTAACCTCAACCAACTTACTCAAAATAACGGCACTTCCTTGGTTAAAAGGAAAAGAAATACCCATAGAATTACAAAATGAATTAAGAAATCGGTTAGATAAGACCCTCGAACCTAAAGTAAGAAGGGCGATTTTAACGATGCTGGAGAATGCCAAGCCTCAACCCCAACCTGACAGCTACGCCTACGAAAGCTGGCGTTCGCAAATGGGGCAACAATGGCTGCATTTGAGTCCTGCAAACGCGGAAGAATCTCGCCAAAAAAAAGAAGTTATCGCTGATTTGAGAAGATACTTTTGGGAGAATCGCATCGAAAATGAGGAGCTGAAAAAACAAGTAAAAAATGATTTAAAACCAACAATACAGTGCTTAGGGACGCTGTTGGTAGCTGGCCTATTGGGTCTCTCTGTACTGACTTATAACTTATCTAACTATCGGCCTACCTTTCAGAAAAGCCGTCCGCCTTATTTAGCTTCTTTTTATGAATCTTTTCCAGACAGTGCCGTTTATTTCAACAATGCAGCAGTAATGTCATGGAAAGATACAACCCAACTCCTTAGAAATAGGTATGACAATACGTTGAAAAATTTGGTGGAGTCTGTTAGAAAGCGCAAAACAAATGAGGCTGTCTTCAACTTTCATGCCTTACGTTACAATTTGGCTCTGGAATATGCTAAGGGTATTTTTCTGCCTGTCAACAAAAATACGCAAAAGGTGTTAGATCCCGCCAATCACGAGATTAATACCATCATAGCTCCATTTCGAGAAGCTTCAAAAAATGAATGGATTCCTAATGAGCAAACTACCTTTCAATATCTACAACTTCTGCGAAACGACAGCATAGCTTTGGACTCACTTTCAGCTTTTGTGTATAATCGCCCCGTAAAAGAATTTAATGCTTCTCAATCGAAAACAATCAAGGCAGTAGCTACCGAAGCAAAAAACTTAAACTCGTTTATTGAAAAAGCCCGAAAAACATATAAACCTTCAGTTATCAATACATTACTTGGAGATTTTACGGTTAAAACAAAAAACTTGAGATTACAAGTAGGAGCTGTTCCTTCTTCACTTATGGCCTCCCTTGATTCGATAGAAATCCAACGAATGTTATTGTATTATGGTGGACCACGGGGTGTTTTATTACTAAATGAGCCAGAAAAAAACCTTCCTGCTCCATTTATCACTGAAAAAACTCAGAAACCCAGAATAAACAGTGGAACGTCGCGCATAAAGCCACAAAAAGGAAATCGAACTAAACCCACAACAACTGAGCCCCCACTAAAAGTGGAAGAGGGCCCTTTTTATTCTAACACCAATCCTGTAGAACAAAAAGTCGAGTATCCCGATGTAGTAATTCCTGCCGATGAAGAAACCAACAGTGGTATCCCTAATTATGGTGTGTTGATAGGAAGTGTATTGGAAGTCACTGATAAATATGGGTTTTATTATTTATTAGTGAGTGCCAATGGAACTCGTTATCAAGTGGTACTCAACATAGAAAACCAGCAAAATCCTAAAGATCCAGTCATCGTCAGCTTACAGGAAGGCGAAATTATCAATGAGTTTGCCCAATCGGCACGCAGCGAGGGCTATTATTCTTTGCCTAAAAATTCGCGCTCAGGGGCATTAGATTATGTACGAACCAAAGGATTAGCTTTAAATAGTTCAAAAAGAATTAACTCCAAAGAACTGTTTAGTCGTCTATCTTCAACCGCTAAAAACGGTAATATGCAAGTCATTGTATGGGGAAGTCGGATGCCTTTGGTTACCGCAAGCAATGTTTTTAACCTACCAAATGGGTCATACGAAATCCAAAATATCCATCTTAATCAAGGAAGCCAAGATGCTAAATATCAATCAGAAAATGCCCCATGGCAAGATGGAGCCATTATCATGGTACCTTATGCGTACTCCAAAGCGTCAAAAGGCCCTTCGTTGGGCGTACCCAATAGCTCTACTGCGATACTTCTTCGGTTTTCATCACAGACTTTAAATGTAGATAACGACGGAAACCCTGTTCAAAACCCTAAATCACAGTATAAAAAAGAATAATTTGTTGTTTGTCCGTAATATTGCACTCTTAAATTTTTGGACACCGACACATTATGCAATTAGATAGAACTATTCCACCTGATTTTCGTACAATACAAACAGTCAATTTTCCTACACCACAAGTCATTGCGCTCGACAACGGCCAACCACTATACGTTGTCAATATAGGTGAACAACCCATTGTGAGATTGGAAGTACTCTTTGAAGCAGGAACTTGGCATGAACAAACCGAAGGTGCTTCATTTTTTACCATAAAAATGCTTTCGGAAGGCACAAAACAACATACATCTGCTGAAATCAGTAATCATTTTGACCAAATCGGTGCTTTTGTGGACTTAAGCCATAGTCCCGACCGAGCCAATATTATGGTGTATGGCCTGACCAAACATTTAGGGGCAATTCTGGAAATGGTCTCAGAAATGCTGGCCGAGGCGACTTTCACCGAAAAAGAATTCAATGATTTACGAAATATTACGCTTCAAAATCTCCGAATCAATCTTGAAAAAAATGCCTATGTAGCTTCGAGTACGCTCAAGGAACGGATTTTTGGAGCATCACATCCTTATGGAAGAATTCAAAAAGAGGAGAGAATAACGGCATTGTTGACCTCTGATTTACAAAATTTTTACCATCAACGCATCAAAGGGCGGCCTTTTCGCGTATTCTTATCAGGACAGGTAGGTAAAAACGAAATCGCGCTTGTCAATCAGTTTTTAGGACAACATGCTGTTAATGAACCTCTTTTAACAAATATAAACCCGCCGCTTGAACCACAAATGGAGCCTTTATGGTTGGATAAAGAGGATGCTGTGCAATCTTCTCTTCGACTGGGAAGGAAATTGTTTAAGCGTCAGCATCCTGATTTTTATCGGATGATTGTGGCAAACGAGGTTTTGGGAGGATATTTTGGCTCGCGTTTGATGCGTAATATTCGAGAAGACAAAGGTTTTACTTACGGAATTTCTTCGACTATTGCGCCACTAAGGCAAGATGGTTATTGGGTGATTGGGACAGATGTGAAAAAAGAATTCACGAATGACACATTAGCTGAAATCCAAAAAGAAATTACCTTGCTACAAACTGAGTTAGTAACTGATAATGAATTAGAAACGGTTAAAAATTATTTAGCAGGGGAGTTTGCAGGATCGCTCAATACACCATTTGAAATCGCCGATCGCGTGCGCTTAATGGTATTGGAAGGATTGGATATTGATTTTTATTCCAACTATATTCAACGATTGCGCGTCGTAACAGCAGAAGATATTCAATTGATTGCACAGCGCTATTGGCAATGGCAAGATTTACAACGTGTAATTATTGGATAAAAATCCACATAAATTAGGACGAATAACTATTAACTAGTGCGAAAGCACCTAAAGAAATGAAGCAATTATTGATAGCAGTGTTGGTCGGGCTAAGTATGGTCTCGTGCCAAAAAGTACTGGAGAATGAAGCAGAGGTCAAGTATGCAGAAAATGAAAGAGAAATTCAGAGCTATATCTCGGGTAGCAATATGACCTTTCAAAAGAGTGCGACGGGTCTTTATTATAACTATCTGACTAAAAACCCTTCGGGAATTCAAGCCAAAATAGGTGATGAAGTTTCGATTCACTACGCTTTATACAAAATGAGCGGCGTTCGTTTTGATAGTACCGAACGGTTAAAAAACACACTTTTTTCTTACATTTTTGGAGTTCAACCCTTAATACCTGGCATGGATGAGGCTATTTTGATGATGCGCACAGGCGAAAGGACAATGCTTTTAATGAATCATTTTTTGGCATTTGGGAGCCAATCAGATGACATACTTCCTGCCTATTCGGCAGTAAGAGCCGATGTAGAACTCGTAAAAGTACGTAATGAAGACCAACAAATAGAAGACTATATCAACGATAAAAAACTGACACTGACCGAAAAAACACCCTCTGGTTTGCGCTTTATTAAAATGATGACAACTACTGAGTCACAGGTAAAGTCGGGTGAGGTAGTTACAGTAAAATATACGGGCAAATTGCTATCGGATAAGCAATTTGATACAGGTAGTATTCAGGTACGAGTAGGATCAGGAAGTGTGATCAAAGGTTTTGATGAAGGAATTAGTAAAATGAGGATAGGCGAAAAAGCCACCTTAATTTTTCCCTCTTCGCTAGGCTACGGAACCCAAGGGTCAGGCACCGCAATTCGTCCGTATGCGCCACTTCTATTTGAAGTAGAAATCGTAAAATAATTCAGTTGTTGATTCTATAAAAAGCAGCGAAGTTGGAGAAATCCGATTTCGCTGCTTTGTTTATATGCCTAAAATCGTTTTAATGCCAAATTTGCCACCGTTTCCCCAATAGAGAGAGATGATGTTGCGGCTGGGGAAGGTGCATTGCAAACGTTGATGGCGTTGGGGCGTTCGATAATGCTAAAGTCATCGAGCAACCCACCGTCGCGGTCGCAAGCCTGAGCTCGTACCCCTGCACCTCCAGGAACAAGGTCAGCAGCGGTAATTTCGGGAATCAGCTCTTGTAAAGCTTTTGTAAAAGCCGTTTTAGAGAAAGAACGATACATTTCTCCTAAGCCTGTACGCCAGTATTTAGCCGCTACTTTCTGAAAACCAGGCCAAGTAAGCGTTTGCCATAATTCTTTGGCATGAATGTCCATTTTTTTGTAACCTTCACGTCGAAATGCAAGTACAGCATTTGGTCCCGCTTCTACCCCACCACCAATCATTCGGGTAAAGTGAACGCCCAAAAATGGGAAATTAGGATCGGGTACAGGATAAATCAGGTTCTTGACCAAATATTGTTTTTCAGGCTTGATTTCATAATACTCACCTCGAAAAGGAACAATACGTAGGTGAAGCGGTTCTTTTTGGGTAAACCGAGCCACTTTGTCGGAATACAAACCCGCACAGTTGATGACGAGTTTTGTCTCGTAAAAATTTTGCTCTGTTATGACAATTGAATTGCTTTCGTTTTTGCGAATTTCAATGGCTTTTTGGCCAAAAATCAATTCGCCGCCCTTTTCTCGCACTTTTTCGGCGTATTTTTCGCAGACCAGTTTGTAGTTAATAATCCCCGTTTGCGGTACATAAAAGCCTTTTATTCCTTGTACATGCGGCTCGTATTCGCGCATTTCGGCCAAGTTGAGCATTTTGAAACCACTCAAGCCGTTTTGTTTTCCCCGCTCAAATAAACCATCCAAGATAGGCACTTGTTCGGGGCGCGTCGCCACCACAATTTTCCCACAAAGTTCGTAGGGAATTCCTTCTTTTTTAGCAAAATCAATAAGCATATCATAACCTTTGATACAATTGATTGCTTTCAAACTACCTGGTTTGTAATACAACCCAGAGTGAATTACACCACTGTTATGCCCTGTTTGGTGCATTGCTACTTCAGCTTCCTTTTCAAGGATTGCTAATTTTAGCTTAGGGTTTTTCCCTTGGATTTTTAAAGCCGTGGCAAGCCCAACGATTCCTCCACCAATAACTACGATGTCGTATATTTTATTCACTATTATTTTGCATTTTGTGTACTGCAAAGTTAGGCTAAACTCACTAATTTTGACACATGAAGAAAACCTTAATCGAACTCTACACTGCATTTTTTGCCTTAAAAGACTACCTGTTTCGCGAGTGGGTGATGCGAATCCCTTTTCATGCAGTACGTCGTTTTTTTATCAAACAGACCGTAAAGAAGTTGGGAAAACGTGGTTTTGTGATGATGAAAGTGGAATTTAGAAACGGAAAAAATATCGAAATCGGCGATTACTGTTTTATCAATAAACACACACTTTTGGACGGGCGTGGTGGAAAACTCACCATTGGCAACAATGTGGATATTGCACAAGAAGTAAATATTTGGACACTTTCTCATGACCCACACGACGATTATCACAGTGTTTGGGGCAAAGAAGTGGTTATTGAAGATTATGTCTGGATTGCTTCCCGCGTAACAATTATGCCAGGTATACACATAGGACGTGGGGCTGTGGTCGCAGCGGGAAGCATCGTCACCAAAGATATACCTGCCATGGCCATTGTGGCTGGAAGCCCAGCCAAAATCGTCGGAGAACGTAAGAGTAATTTAAAATATCAGTTGGATTGGCAACCTTGGTTTAAATGAGTTTTATTCGATGACTCTAAAAAGCCGATTCCAGCGAATTTTGCTGAAAATAGATTTAGGGTTGGGGTCAATGGACATCCACGTAAACAGCGCTTCACCTACAATATGGTCTTCTGGAACAAATCCCCAAAAACGCGAATCGGCTGACTCGTAGCGGTTGTCGCCCATCATAAAGTAATAATCTTGTTTGAAGGTATAGCTTGTGATTGGCTTGCCATCAATACTGATTTTTCCGTTGGCTACTACTACTTTTTCAGTGTCGTTGTGGTCAAAATACTTGATAGCGTGGGCATATTTGGCCACATTAGCCGAGTCCATTGCAATAGTCATGCCTTTTTTCGGTACTTGGATTGGCCCCCAAAATTCCTGATTTTGTTGAATCGCTGCTGGAAAGATTCCTGGTTCAGCAAGCGGAGAGTTGTAGCGGCTAATGTGCGTAATGCCTCGAACAAAGTCATGCTTCTTTAGATTTTCGACGATTTGGGGCGTGGTACGGATTTGATAGACAAATTTGCCAGACGAAGCCGAATCAGCAGGGTAGGGACCATAGTCCTGAATATTTTCGTTCTCAAAAAAGCGATTGTCCAAGGCATCGCTTGATTCTAGTCGATAAAACAGCTGGGCATTGGGTGGAACAGGTGCAGGTTTGCCGTTGACATAAACCACTGCATTTTTAATTTCTATTACGTCACCGCTGACGGCAATACAGCGTTTGATAAAATTGTTGCGCAAATCCACTGGAAAATTCTTGTAACCTCCGTTGCCAATTGATACGTCTTCAAAAAGCTCATCAGGATCGCCAGGATAATTGAAGACAACGACATCGTTTCGTTCCACCTCCGTAAAACCAGGCAGGCGATACATCGGCAACTGAATCAACCCCGAAAAAGAAGGGATGTTGGTTCCCCAAATGGTTTGATGTGTCAGTGGAACCTGTAAGGGAGTAACGGGCGTGCGGGCTCCGTAATGCAGATTGCTCACAAAAATAAAGTCGCCGATAAGAATCGTTTTTTCCATCGAAGAAGACGGAATTACATAAGGCGTAAATAGCAGCCAACGAATAAATGTGGCTGCCACTACGGCAAACACGATTGAATCAATCCATTCTCTAAAAGCAGATTTCTTAGGCTTTTGAGGTTTGGTTTCTGCTGCTTTTGCTTCTATCATGGGATGACATCTGTTTTATTTTCTGCTCTGTTTTTCTATTATAAGGGTCGAAAGGTCTGCCCCTACGACTATCTTTTATAGAAAATCCACTTTGACAGTTCTTTGTAATTTACCTTTTTGCCGTACATCAAAATTCCCACTCGATAAATACGAGCTGCCAGCCACGTAGTTCCCATAAAACCCAGCACCAAGAAACCCATCGAAAGGGCGATTTGCCAGGCAGGTACGCCAAAGGGAATCCGAGCCATCATTACCACGGGTGAGGTAAACGGAATCATAGATGTCCAGAAAGCCAGTGAGCCATCGGGTTGATTAATGGCCAATTGGGCAAAAAAGATGGCTGCAATAATCGGAAGCATAATCGGAAAGGTAAACTGACCCGCTTCCTGCTGATTTTCTACCGAGGCTCCAATGGCTGCATAAAGCGAGCTGTACAGTAAATAACCGCCTAAAAAATAGAAAATAAAACAAAGAAAAATCTGCGTTAATGGAAGCGATTGAGCCGATTGGGTGAAATTATTCATCATTTGCATCGTACTATTTTGCTGCTTTTCCATTTCTTTTTTTAGCTCAGGGTCTGCTTGCTCGGCCTGTTTGTTGAGAACCTCTTGTGTCGCAGTAAATCGGTTAAAACCAAAGAGCGTTTGGGTGGCTGTAGTTAAACCAAAAGTAAGCACTCCCCACAACAAAAACTGTGTCAATCCCACAGCAGCTACACCCAAAATCTTACCCAACATCAAATGAAAAGGCT
>JBDHXS010000104.1:0-14122 GCA_039810845.1 Runella sp.
TCAAATTCCAAGATAATCTACATTTCCTTGGTGCATGAGCGGGGTCTTAAGGAACAGTGTACAGAATTTTCGATGGGTATAACAATTTAGAATTAGGAGATTGCCACAAATAGCTTTTACCTTTATTGCGCAATAGGCCAGAAGTGAAAAATACGACGTCGTTGCCCATTTAAAATAGAAGTGAGGAGTCAGGAGCGAGAAGTCAGTAAATCAACTCACCTCTCACTTCTCACTCCTGACGCCTTTTAAATCATGCTCCTCCAACCCATCAACAACATCGCCGAAATTTGCGCTCGTAAAGGCGTTCAAAACGTAGTAATTTCCCCAGGCTCGCGTAGTGCTGCTTTGACACTTGCTTTTGCGAGGCATCGTAGTATCAAAACCAAGGTCGTTCCCGACGAGCGTGCAGCGGGCTTTATAGGAATAGGAATGGCTCAGTACAGCGGACAAACAGTAGCGCTGGTTTGTACGTCGGGGAGCGCGGCTTACAATTTGGCTCCAGCTGTGGTAGAAGCTTATTTTCAAGAAATTCCGTTGGTTGTCTTTACTGCTGATCGCCCCAAAGAATGGATTCACCAGCAAGATGGACAGACAATTTATCAAAACGAATTGTACCAAAAACACGTCAAAAAGTCGTTTGAACTACCCGCTGACTACTCCCATCCTGATGCCAATTGGTACATCGAACGTGTCTTGAACGAAGCTATTAATTTGTCTCAGATGTTTCCTAAAGGCCCCGTTCACATCAATGTGCCGATTCGGGAACCTTTTTATCCAAAAGTCAGCGAAAAAATTACCTATGACCGAAATGTAAAGTTGATTGAGCGTTTAACGGCTCACCCCGTACTTACTACCGAAACGTGGCATCGTCTTCAAAGTAAGTTTGAGAATGCCAGTCGCGTTTTAATAGCCGTTGGGCAACTGCCTCCCAATGAACCACTGTGGGCAGTTTTGAAAGAATTTAGCGAAGAAATGGGTGTGGCCGTGCTCGGAGACGTCATTTCCAACATTCTGCCCGACGACGCTTTTGTGCGGCACCATGATGTGTTTTTGAAAGCTAAAAATGAAGAATTGCTTACTTCACTACAACCTGATTTGCTGATTACGTTGGGGGATTCGTTTATTTCCAAAAATCTCAAACTCTTTATTCGCAAGCATCCACCCACACAGCATTGGCATATAAAAATTACAGAGCAACTCATTGATACTTTTCAAACGCTTACTACGCAAATACCCGTTGAGCCAGCTTATTTTTTCCAAAAACTACTTGAAGACTTAGATTATCAGCAGTTTGTTCATAATGACCATGACGACGAAGGGCGAGGTGAATATCGTCAATCATGGTTAGATGCCGATAGACAAGCAAAACGAAGCCTGACTCAATTCTTACGCCACGAAACACGTTGGAACGAATTTGTTTTGGTGGACAAAATACTGATAAACTTACCCGAAAATAGTGTTTTACACCTTGCCAACAGTATGCCTGTTCGGTATGCCAATTTGCTGGGGTTGACGCAATCGGCAGAGGTATTTGCCAACCGAGGTACAAGTGGAATAGACGGTTGCACCAGCACTGCGGTAGGCTCGGCTTTAATGACCGATAAACTCGTTTTCTTGTTGACAGGTGATGTCTCTTTCTTCTACGACCGAAATGCGCTTTGGCATCCACATCTACCTCAAAATCTGCGCATTGTACTTTTCAATAACCGCGGCGGGAATATTTTTCGTCTGATAGATGGGCCGTCGGCTCAACCCGAATTAGAACAGTATTTTGAAACTCGTCACCAAACTACCGCCCGCCACACGGCAGAAGATGCGGGTTTGGAGTATTTTACTTTAGATAATAATACTAATTACAAGCAAGACATGATGGCTAATATCCTTACTGGAACTGCACAAGAAGACGAATTTGAATTAACTTGGAGACAATTTTTAGCCCAAACGGGAAAAGCTAAATTGTTGGAAATTTTCACTGACCCAATCATCAATGGAGAAGTATTTGAGGCGTATCGGAAAATGATATAATTTACGCTTTAGTAGTTGAGTAAAAAAAAATCAAGTATTTGATTTGATGTAATTATTTGATTTTGAACAATTAACGATTAATCACACGGGCGGCCCTATTGTGCTTTAGCACTTAATAGTTTTAAAATAAGATAATGTTCCAAACAGAGTTGATTGATTTCCAACAATTTTCACTTCTTGAAAACCCGCTTCTTTTATCAACTGCGGAAGTAGCCCTTTAACGTTGTCGTTGGTCGTATAAAAATTATCAAATACCTGAAGCACAAAAAATAAGAACCTCATAAGCTTGGTTTCTGCTTTTCCCCAGTCGGCAATGTGCAGTTCTCCTTGGGGCTTTAGCACCCGATTTATTTCTTTAAAAGCCGCTATTTTTTGTGGAGTAGTCAAATGATGAAACACCCAGGAAGATAGAACTTTATCAAAGACACCATCAGAAAAAGGAAGGGTTTTGCCTTCATATTGTAGTAACGTGATAGCTGACTTTTTTTGACTGATTTTCTTTCTTGCCATTGCCAATATCTGAGTGTCAGTATCTAAGCCAATAACCACACAATCTGTGCATTGCTCTTCAATGAGTAGCGTCAAAGTAGCGGTACCGCAGCCAAAATCCAATACTTTTTCTCCTGGATATAGTTGGGCTTGCTGAACCAAGCGATTTTTCACTTTCATCTCAGGCATAGTTAGTCGGATAAACCAATCGTAGAGAGGAGTTAGAAAATGATATTTTAGGGCTGGGTACACAGTATATCTCTGCTGTTATGAAGGATTTTCATTTTAAAACAAATAAATCAACCGTACAGCAGTATTTGCAAAACATGAGGGACTTTATTTTAAAAAAAATAAAGAAATCCTACAAAAACCGCTCCTTTTCTTCTCATGAACAATTTCAATATCAACCGTCGTCGCTTCCTTCAAGGAGCTACGGCTTCGCTTGCTTTCTCGTCTTTAGGTGCCAGGGGCATAGAGATTATTAACCCTGCAAAAGACCTCCGTGTAGGGCTGATTGGTACGGGGTGGTACGGTAAAAGTGATTTGTTTCGATTAATCCAAGTCGCACCAGTAGAAGTGGTTGCGCTCTGCGATGTAGATAAAAATATGCTTGGAGCTGCTGGCAAACTGGTAAGTCAGCGTCAGAAATCAGGAAAAATACCCCGCCTATATGGAGATTATCAGAAAATGCTCGCCGAAAATGAACTGGACATTGTACTTATCGGTACACCTGACCATTGGCATGCATTACAAGCCATTGATACTGTGAAAGCAGGGGCACATGTCTATGTACAAAAACCAATCAGCGTGGATGTAATTGAAGGAGAAGCTATGGTAGCAGCAGCGCGTAAATATAAGAAAGTAGTGCAGGTGGGAACCCAACGCAAAAGTACTCCTCACTTGATTGAAGCCAAAAAGAACATTGTAGATGCTGGTTTGCTGGGCAACATATCGCACGTAGAAATGTGCTGTTATCATCACATGCGCGCCAACGGCAACCCACCAATAGAAACTGTTCCTGATTTTTTAGATTATGAAATGTGGACTGGACCAGCTCCTATGCGTCCTTACGATGGTCTGCCGCATATCCGCTGGTGGCGTACTTTTAATGAATATGGCAACGGTATTACAGGAGATATGTGTGTACACATGTTTGATACGGTGCGCTGGATGTTGAAATTGGGCTGGCCCAAACGTATCACTTCTACTGGTGGAATTTACGTTCAAAAAGAAGGAAAATCCAATATCGCTGATACACAGTCGGCCATATTTGAATACGATAACTTAAACTGCGTTTGGCAACACCGAACTTGGGGTACAGCCAATAACCCAGATTACCCTTGGTCACTTACACTTTATGGCGACAAAGGGACTCTATGGGCAAGTACCATGAAATACGACTTCATTCCGCAGGGAAAAGGGGAGAAAATTCATAAAGATGTAATTTACGAAAAGGAAAAATATCCCGAAGATCTTACCGAAGAGCGAATTGAATTGAACGCTGCTCCTGCCACAAGGCTTCACATGCTTGATTTTTTATCGGCAATTGACAACAACAGCCGCCCCGTGGCTGATATTGAAGAAGGGCATATCTCGACGGCAAGTTGTATCTTGGCCAATATCTCAATGCAAATAGGACGCCCAGTGGTTTATGATCCACAAAAACATGAAATTGTAGGCGATCGAGAGGCTAGCGCCCTGTTGGCTCGACCTTATCGGAAGCCTTGGATTCATCCTGATCCTAACCGAGTTTAGAAAAAAAATTATTGGTCACAATTATGGCGATTATAGTTGTAAAGTAAGCAGTTGGACATAACATTGATTATTTTTTGATATAAAAAACGACGATAAGTCGTTTTTTTATTTTATCTATGTACCTTTAATACCGTTCCTAAAATGAGAAAAAAGTAAATAAGAATAAACAACAGGAATGTCTTTTCAAAACTTTTGATTTTATTTAGGGAAATTTTAATTGCTTTTTAATCTAACAGCGTTACTTTACCCTTGTTATGCCCCAATTGATTGAACTAAGTACCTTCGGATCTGAAGAAGGTCGCCTAACTGTTTTTGAGAAAATTTTACCTGGTGATATAAAGCGAATATTTTATATCTATGGTGTTGCTGCTGACCAAGAACGAGCAAAACATGGACACTTAAAAGCGTGGAATGCACTCGTATCGGTATCAGGTAGTTGCCGCATTCGGGTTACTCACAACCAACAAGAGGAAACATTTATCCTTGACACCCCCAATCGGTGCTTAATATTGCATCCGGGCGATTGGCACATTATGGATCAGTTTACAACTGATGCTATCCTACTGGTGATGTCGAATGAGTATTACGATAAAAGTGATTATTTTTTTGAAAAACCATGATAGCACACCTCGACCTTCAACGTATCAATCAGCCTTATCAGGCAGAAATTGCTGAGGCCATGCGTCGAGTGGCGGAGTCGGGATGGTATGTGTTGGGCAAAGAAGTAACAACCTTTGAACAAAATTGGGCAGCGTACTGCGGCACTTCTCACTGTATTGGAGTTGCGAATGGCCTGAATGCCCTGGAATTAATCTTCAGAGCTTTTGATTTTCCAGAAGGAAGCGAGGTGATTATTCCTGCCAATACCTACATTGCCTCCATCTTGTCGGTGACGAGCTTGGGCTTAAAGCCAGTTTGGGTAGAGCCTGACGCCAAAACCCTCAATATTGACCCTCGCAAGATTGAGCGCAAAATTACGCCTCGTACAAAAGCGATCATGGCAGTACATCTTTATGGAAAATGTTGCGATATGAAACCCATTTGGGAAATTGCTCGTAAACATAACCTCAAAGTAGTGGAAGATGCTGCACAAGCACATGGTGCTACCTATCTTGGTTTTAAGGCAGGAAATTTATCTGATGCAGCCGCATTCAGTTTTTATCCTACCAAAAACCTTGGTGCGCTTGGGGATGCAGGTGCCGTAAATACCAACGACAGCGATTTGGCTCGAAAAATTGCCAGTTTGCGCAATTATGGCTCTACCATCAAATACTACAATGACTACATTGGAACTAACAGTCGCTTAGATGAGCTTCAAGCAGCTGTGCTAAATGTAAAGTTGAAATACTTAGAAGCTGAAAATCAGCGACGTCGGGAATTAGCTCGTTTTTATTTTTCTGAAATCAAACATCCTGATTTGATTTTACCCAGTCTAAAAACACTTTATGAAGACGCGTGGCATTTGTTTGTAGTAAGACATCCCAAAAGAGAGCAGTTTATTGACTATCTGATGGAAAATGGGGTGCAAGCTACGGTACACTACCCCGTACCAGCACACAAACAAAGGGCTTATACAGCCTACAACCATTTGAGTTTACCTATCACAGAGCAAATTCATAATGAGGTAATTAGTCTTCCATTAAACCCTTCTTTGACTGATAAGGAGGCGGCGTATATTGTCCAAGTTATCAACCAATCTGTTAGTCAACCTCATGCTGCTGTCGGTTATCATTCCAGTTTATAATAGTGAAAAAACGATTAGCAAACTCGTTGAACATGTCTTAGAAACACTGGATAAAAAAACGCTCGAAATCATTCTTGTCAATGACGGTAGCCGCGACCGCTCCGAATGGGTTTGTAGTCAGTTAGCCCAAAAATTTTCACAGGTGAAGCTTATCTCTCTCCGACGCAATTCTGGAGAATTCAATGCCGTGATGTGTGGGCTCAATCACGCCACAGGTGACTATTGCGTTATGATTGACGATGACTTTCAAAACCCTCCTACCGAAATTTTAAAACTCATCGAAACAGCCCGAAATGGAGATTTTGATGTTGTCTATTCTTATTACGAAAAAAAAGAACATTCGCTTTTTCGTAATTTTGGAAGTTGGCTCGTCAATCGCGTCACTACTTGGTTGTTGGAAAAGCCCAGTGACCTATATTTATCAAGTTTTAAATTAATTAGTCTGCCCGTAGTACAGGAAATTATCAAATACAAAGGCCCATATCCTTACATTGATGGTTTGATTTTTCGCGTAACGCGCAATGTAGGACGAGTACAGGTATCACATAATGCCCGCGAAGAAGGAGAATCGGGTTATACCTTACGAAAACTCACTTCCTTGTTTATGACAATTTTGTTTGGGTATTCGCTCAAACCACTGCGGCTGCTTACTGCTACTGGGCTAACTTTTACGACTTTGTCTGTGTTGGCAGTAGTCCTTGACTTTATTCTTTATCTCATTCATTCCCAATTTTTTGTACTGAATTCCATTCTTTCGGTAGTCACTTTTTTTAGCGGGCTTATCCTTACAAGTTTGGGGCTTGTGGGGGAGTATGTAGGGCGTATCTTTATGGTGCAGAGTGGGCTGCCGCAATATGTAGAAAAAACTCTATACCTACCCATAAGAGAAAATATTATTCCCCCATCGGGGACGGAGGGCTAAAACGATGATTGGCAATCGCATAGAATATGAAAAAATGTACGCTGTTGAGCGTGAGTTGTGGTGGTACAAAGTGCTTCATAGTAAAGTTTTAAAGTCTATTCGTCAACATTTTTCTCATCAAAATATCTCTATTCTGGATGCAGGTTGTGGTACAGGTGGCCTTCTTTCTTTTTTGAAAGAATACAATTACCCAAACTTAGCAGGTTTGGATGGTTCAGAAGACGCTGTGTCATTTTGCCAAGAAAGACAATTAGATGTCACACTTTGTCGCTTTGAATCCATCGGGTCTTTTCGACCCGAAAATCGCTATGATGTGATTGTTTGCAATGATGTTTTTTACTGCTTAGACGAGCAGGACATGGCACTTGCAATGAACTATTTTCGGACTTATCTCAAGCCAAATGGATTGTTAATCACCAACAATAATGCTTTTAATGCCTTCTATGGTACGCATGACGTAGCTGTAGGTGGAAAACGCCGTTTTGTACTCAATGACTTAAAAAAACTAGCAAAAGCCACTGATTTTCAGGTTGTCTATGCTACTTACTGGTCGTTTTTGCTTTCACCTTTAATTCTGGTCGTCAGACAGTGGCAGGCATTTAGGTTGCGTCGGGGCTGGGAGAAAACCGAAAGCATTGTATCTGATGTGGCATTGCCTTCTCCATTTGTTAATCAAACATTGTTCAATTTGGTAAAAATGGAAGAAATGATTTTACCAAAATCTCCTTTTGGGAGTTCATTGTTTACTATCATGCACCCATGTCAATCCTGATTTTACCTTTAGCTGGTTTTACGATTTTCAACTTTTTTTATGGAAAGAATGAGGCTGAATACGACTTTTTCAGTCGCATACGGTTAGCTTTCGTGCAGATGCTATTGGCAGGTGGATTGTTAGTATATGTTTCTACCGAATCGCTGTCTTATTTTAATTCGCTGAATTATCCTTCCATTGCAGTGTTTTGGGGTCTAATTACGCTCGTCTTTGGATACTTCAATTTCAAAAAAAAATACTGGGTTTTAAGCTACCATGACTTCAAAAAAGCAGGGCAGATTTTAACTCAAAAGGAGCAAATTCTATTTTATTTAATCGGCTTTGTTTATTTGCTTCCCTTGCTTTTTTTGGCGGTTTATGCTCCCCCAAACAATACCGATTCGGTCAACTATCATTTAGCCCGGGTAGTTTTTTGGTTGCAAAATCAAAATGTGGAGCATTTTCCTACGGTTTATATTCAACAGCTTTACCACAATGTTTTTTCGGAGTATATTTTACTCCATATCATGGCACTCAACGGTTGGAAGGATTATTTTGTCAATTTGGTGCAGTGGCTGGCGATGTTGGGAAGCGTTTTCTCCTTAGGGCTTTTGGGGAAACTATTTGGTTTCAGAACGCGAGTTCAGCTACTTTTGAGTATTTTACAATTGACGCTTCCCATCGGAATTTTAGAAAGTACCACTACGCAAAACGATTACATTGCCAATTTTTTATTCTTAGCATTCTTGTATTTTGGCTTGCGTCTTATACGGATTACAAATCCTGATTCTACAAAATCGGCAGCGAGTGTCACCGCAGTAAAAATCCCCACTGACCTGAGTATTTTTTGGTTAGCGTTAGCCTTGGCACTGGGGGGATTTAATAAATACACCGTATTTCTATTTGGATTCCCCATTTGCGTGTGGATTGGTATAGAGCTACTAAAAAATCACCCCTTTAAGTACAGCTTACGCGTTTTTTTTGTAGCACTCGGAATGTTGGTACTGGTTTTTACTCCTTTTTTTAAACGCAATTATGATTTGTTTGGCAATGTACTCAGTTCGACCAAAGGTACGCCGCTCTTTACAGAAGAGGTAGCAACGGAGCGCTTTTGCATAGGGTGTGTGGCCTCTGTCTCGCTCAAAAACCTGACGGCGCATTTAGCTTTACCTATTCAGAGTTATAACGATCAAATTGACAAAGTAGTAGCGACAGTTCATCGTTGGCTTGATGTACCTCTTAATGGACCTGACCTCAACGTCGATGCTTATTTTTCACGTTTTGTGATTCAAGAAGATATGTCGCACAACCCATGGCATTTTATACTAATTTTTGTGGGAGCGATTTGGCTTCTTTTTCAGAAAAAGCATCGAGATTTTAAATTACTGCTGCTGTGCGCAATCACGGGATTTGTGTTGTTTTCGGCACTTATCAAGTATCAAATCTACAATACACGGGTCATTATGCCTTTTTTCTCCATGGGTTTTCTTTGGACGGGCCTGATGATGAGTCAATTAGACAAAAAATGGCAAAACGCAATTATAGGAACATTTTTGTTAGCAGGCTTACCTTATGTTTACACCAACTACAACAAAAATGTACTGCCTCTACGGCAGGTAAGTAAATATATTTTGGGATATATTCCCCCTTTTTTGTGTATCAAAGATACCAACGAGGCTATCTACAAACATACCTTTAAGAAGGTATATGACTTCAATAAAGGAATGCCTTGTTTTCCTTTGAAAGTGTCTCTTACCTATTGGCAACGGTTAGAATTAATTAAGCAACTGAAAGAATTGGGGTATTACAAAACAGAAGAACAGTCTTTTCTGGAAAAAACGCGCGAGGAGAACTACTTTACCGAAATGTATGAGTTGGGGCTTTATGAAGAATTGAAGCAAATTTCGTCGCAACTTAATCCTGATACTAAAGGTGTGGGTGTTTTATTTGCCAACGTGTTGGGTTTTTATCGGGAATGGCTGTTGATAAAAAACCAACTAAATCGCCCTATACCAATGCAGTACATTTTATATCAAGAACACTGTAAAGAAACACCCAACGCCACTCGGCCATTTATATATGATTATATCTTGCTAGATCATACTGAACTGATTGAAAAGTACTTGGATAAAAGCCAGATTGAAGAAACAATTTCAACCCAACATTATCTTTTGGTTAAACTCAAAAAGCCTGCTACACAACAATACACCTATATTTCGCGCGAAGAAGTGGAGAAATACGAAACCAGAAAGTAAATTTGCCAAAAAATAATAGGTAACATCATGTCAGATCAAAGCACAGAATTTCTTTACAATTATCTCAACAACGCTTCTCCGACAGGTTTTGAATCGTCGGGTCAACAGATTTGGTTGGATTATCTAAAACCGTACATTGACGAATACATCATTGATACCTATGGTACAGCCGTGGGGGTCATTCACGGAACAAGCCCTTATAAAGTGGTAATCGAAGCCCACTCGGATGAAATTTCTTGGTTTGTAAATTATATCTCAGATGACGGCTATATTTATGTGATTCGTAACGGCGGTTCTGATGCTGTCATTGCACCTTCTATGCGGGTCGATTTGCATACCAAAAAAGGGGTTGTAAAAGGGGTATTTGGATGGCCAGCCATCCATGTCCGCGAATTGGCAAAAGATACAGCACCCAAAGTGGCTGATTTGACCATTGATGTAGGAGCAAGTACTAAAAAAGAAGTTGAGGAAATGGGTATCCACGTCGGAACGGTCGCTACTTTTTCGGACGGGTTGTTTGAAATGAACAATCGTTACTATGTAGGACGGGCGTTGGACAACCGAATGGGCGGTTTTATGATTGCTGAAGTGGCGCGTCGTTTGAAAGAGAACAACATAAAACTTCCCTTTACACTATATGTGGTCAATGCGGTTCAAGAAGAAATCGGATTGCGTGGAGCAGAAATGATTGTCCGCCGCCTTAAACCAGATTTGGCGATTTGCACCGATGTAACGCACGACACGCAATCACCGATGTATAAGAAAAAAGAACAGGGCGACATGAAATGCGGTAGTGGTCCTGTACTTTGTTACGGACCAGCAGTGCAGAACAATGTATTGGAAATGATGATTGGCGTAGCGGAAAATAAAAAAATACCATTTCAGCGTCAGGCCGTGAGCCGTTCTACTGGAACTGATACCGATGCTTTTGCATATGCTACCGAAGGCGTTGCATCGGCCTTGATTTCACTTCCGCTCAAATACATGCACACCACCGTGGAGACCGTTCACAAAGATGATGTACAAAATGTGATTACTCTCATGTACGAGGTTTTGGTTCAATTGAAAGGCGACGAAGATTTTCGCTACATTAAATAAAGCAAACCCCTACTGCACCAAGCCAAGATTTGGGGCAGCAGGGGTTTATATTTTTAACTGTTATTAATCAATTAGTTTGACTTTTTTCGCGTTTTCACTCCAATATCCGCGGTGTTTGTTCATTTGGGCGACAAGTTAAGTGACTCATTTAGTTTTATACCCAAACTTTTATTGAGCTAAAAAGTTCTTATTAATTGACTCCTACCAATTCAATTTCAAATATCAAATCTTGTCCTGCCAAAGGGTGATTGGCATCTACAATAATCTGCGTATCCGTTACTTGAACGACAGTCACAGGAATTGGTTGAGGATTGCCGTCTTGGTGCATATTTAGCTGCATTCCCACTTCAAAAGGGATATCGTCAGGCATCTCCGCACGGTCGAAGGGGAAGACCAGTTCGTCTTGTGCTGGGCCATACGCTTCTTCTACTGGTATTTGTACCGTTTTTTTGTCCCCCAAAGTCATTCCTTGGATTCCATTATCAAAACCTGGAATCACCATGCCTGATCCCAATTGAAACTGTAAAGGCTCGCGCCCCTCCGACGAATCGAAAATTGTTCCGTCAACTAATGTACCTTTATAGTGTACCTGCACAGTATCACCTGATTTTGCTATGCTCATCTTTTCTTGTTTTTGAATTATTGATTTGTTTGTTTTTATGAATTCAGGCGAGTCTCCCGTGCAAGGATTCCCAACTAAAATTTGTAATTTAATAGGCCCTTGCAAAAAGTACTCTTTGTTTGGAAGGTTTCCCTGTCAAGATACATTGGCCTTCTTCTTCGGAGGCATTGTAAGGAATACAACGAATGGTGGCTTTTGTCTCGTCCTTGATACGTTCTTCGGTTTCGGGAGTGCCATCCCAGTGTGCTAGAATAAATCCTCCTTTTTCGTCTAAAATTTGTTTAAACTCTGCATAATCATTCACCTTATGGGTATTCATTTCGCGGAAACTAAGGGCTTTATTGTAAATATTCTGCTGAATATCTACCAACAGTTGCTCAATGTATTCTACAATACCTTCAAGCGTCACTGTTGTTTTTTCTTTTGTATCACGCCGAGCAATTTCGACTGTACCATTTTCTAAATCACGTGCTCCCATTGCCAAACGCACAGGCACACCACGGAGTTCGTATTCGGCAAATTTCCAACCAGGTTTGTTCGCATCCGAATTATCAAATTTTACGCTAATCCCTTTCCTACGCAATCCAGCTGTGATTTCTTTTACTTTCTCAGTGATTTGGTTTAATTGCTCTTCATTACGATAAATCGGCACAATTACTACTTGAATAGGAGCCAATTTAGGTGGCAATACCAATCCTGAATCATCAGAATGAGCCATTACAAGCGCTCCCATCAGACGAGTACTAACTCCCCAAGATGTCCCCCAAACATACTCAAGTCCACCGCCTTTGCTCTGGAATTTCACATCAAATGCTTTGGCAAAATTTTGCCCTAAAAAGTGTGAAGTCCCTGCTTGCAATGCCTTACCATCTTGCATCATGGCCTCAATACATAGGGTATCTTCTGCACCCGCAAAGCGTTCGTTAGCAGTTTTATGTCCTTTGATTACAGGCACAGCCATCCATTCCTCGGCAAAACGGGCATAAACTTCCAACATCTGACGAGTTTCAGCCATTGCTTCATCGGCAGTAGAATGGGCCGTATGACCTTCTTGCCACAAAAATTCTGCGGTGCGCAAAAATAGCCGCGTACGCATTTCCCAACGCACCACATTAGCCCATTGGTTAATTAGTAATGGTAAATCACGGTACGACTGAATCCAGTTTTTATATGTACTCCAAATCACTGTTTCAGAAGTAGGTCTTACGATAAGCTCCTCTTCCAATTTGGCATCAGGATCCACAATAACCCCACTCCCATCAGCGGCATTTTTGAGACGATAGTGAGTGACTACGGCACATTCTTTCGCAAAACCTTCGACGTGATTGGCTTCTTTACTCAAATAAGACTTTGGAATAAATAGCGGGAAATAGGCATTTGTATGCCCTGTTTCCTTGAACATATCGTCCAAAGCGCGCTGCATTTTTTCCCAAATTGAATAGCCATAAGGTTTAATCACCATACAGCCTCTAACTGCCGAATTTTCGGCTAAGTCAGCTCTTTTCACTAATTCATTGTACCACTCTGAATAATTCTCACTACGGCTCGGAATTGCGTTTGCCATTGCTTTATGTGTTGCTGGTTAATTCTTAAAGTTAAAATCTTGTATATATCACTGAAAATCAAAACCTTAATCGTAAACTTTACACTTATTTTATACTAATTGCTCAAAGTCAACATTTTGTAGCCTTGAGTGTCAAGTTTACATTTATAAAACTTTGATTTTCAGGAACTTTATATCCAAAAATATGTTTCTTTTTTTGTAAAAAACTCTTGCAAAGATACTTTTTTATCCTAAATTTGTGTCAAAACTGAATCAATACCAATCAAATTGGCGTTTAATAACAAATAGAAGCACCGTTTTTAAAATCCTTTGAAACAAAAAATTCCAAATACCATGAAAACCTTTCGTTCAATAACACTTTTATCGGCATTAGCCTTAATGGGGTTGTGGGGCTGTAATTCTAAACAATATGCTACTCGCGATGATGCCGAATATGATGATCTCTACGGAAACTCATCGAGTTCTACAGTTGCTCTATTGGGTCGTGAAGATGAACAAAAATCGAACTATCGGAATCTAAATCCTGATTACCGACCAGGCCAACAACCTTCGGCTCAGAATGGTAATACTGAAGAATATGATTACTATGACGAATCGTATTTAAGTTCACGCGGGGTTAATCGTAACATTGGCCCCAACGCTGGCTACAATGCTGGTTTTTCGGACGGATATAGTACGGCCTATAACAACATGAACTGGGGCAACTACTGGAACAACCCTTGGCGCAGTGGTTGGAACAACTTTGGAATGAACCGTTGGGGAACTACTTCTTTCATGTTTGGATTGGGCTATGGTTGGAATAGCTGGAATAATCCTTATGGTTGGAATAGTTGGAATAATCCTTATGGTTGGAATAGCTGGGGAGGGGCTTACGCTTGGAATGACCCATTCTATTCT
>JBDHXS010000105.1:0-14095 GCA_039810845.1 Runella sp.
CCGGTGGTAGCTCGCTCGACTCAGCTGCCCAAAATACAGTAAAACAATTTAACCTGAAAGTGGTGGAAAGCAAACGTACCACTATTCATGGCAATCAGGCGGTTGTGTTGATTTCGCAACAACAGCCTCAGCAGCAACAGCAAGGACAACCTCAACAGCAACAAACAGCTGCCAATACGGTTCAGGTTGCTACATGGTTGATTCAGTACAATGGCCTGATTTATGCCATTCATGGTGTAACCACCGCCGATGTTTTCACCACTTTGTTCCCTACTTTTAGAAACACTGCCGAAAATTTCCGTTCTCTCAGCGACCCCGACAAACTCAACCGCAAACCTGAACGTGTGTTTGTAAAAGCCGCCCCACGCGCAGGTACTTTCAAAGAAGTAATGAGTGCTATGGGAATGCCCGCAAGCCGATTAGAAGAATTGGGAGTTGTCAATAGCATGAAAGCCGACGACCAAGTACAACGCGGAACGCTCATGAAGGTGATTGGCAAGTAGCTATAAGAAACGAGGCTGTCTCACAAAGACAGCCTCGTTTGGTTTAAGCCAATGTAAACTTCTTTCCTGGCAATACCCGAATATACCCTTGCAGTTCAAGATTCAGCAATAAGGTAGCCAATCTCCCAGCAGCGATTTGACTCTCCCAAGCAAGGTTGTCTATGTGCATTTCGCCTTTTTGACGCAGTAATGCCACTATACTGCTTTCTTCTTGTGTAAAATGCTCAGGAAGCGCAACAGAGGTTTTGGACGAAGAACTATTGGGCAGCCAACTCAACGATTCCAACAAATCTTCTACTCCCGTAAAAATTTGAGCTTTGTGACTACGAATGAGTTTGTTACAACCTGTAGAATACGAATTAGATAAATTACCTGGCACTGCAAATACATCTCGGTTGTAATTGTTGGCGTATTCGGCCGTGATGAGGGCACCGCCTTTCTCGGCGGCCTCTACTACAATAACGGCATCCGAAAGTCCCGCAATGATGCGGTTTCGGGCAGGGAAACGCATAAAATCGGGTTTTGTCCCCAATGGGTATTCAGTCACAATCCCCCCATTAGCCTGCATATCTTGCGAAGTTTTGGCATGGGTAGCAGGGTAAATCACATCAGCCCCTGTTGCCATCACACCAACAGTAGGCACATGATATTTGAGACAGGCACGATGGGCGGCAATGTCTATTCCATAAGCCAACCCACTCACAATGGTCACATCTTTATCTGCCAATCCTTCAGCGATTTGCTCAGTAACATTTTTACCATAATCCGTAGATTTTCGTGTACCCACCACTCCCACAAAACGCCCTTGATTGAAAGAAAGTGAACCTTTTCCATACAATAAGACAGGAGCGTCATAAAGCGATTTGAGTCGCTGTGGGTAATCGGCATCTGTATAGAAAAGCAGTTTTATGTCTGTTTTTTCGAGTTTTTTCAATTCTATTTCTGCCTCCTTTAATCCTTCTTTTTGCAAAACAATCCGCGCGGTGGCTTCTCCTACCCCAGTCACACGAGTTAAGGTTTTGAGATTGGCTTCAAAAATCTTCTGCGCCGAGCCAAAATGAGCAATCAAATGCCGAATTAATACGCTTCCAAGACCATTTGTAAAGTGTAAGGCAAGTTGATATAGTTTTTCTTGAGACATAATCCATTTACTCTTTTTGCTTTCCTCCCAAATACTTACAGTTCACCAACTTATCAATGCCATCGTAGGGGACTAACGCCTTTTCGTAGCCATAAGCCACTTTAAGCGGACGCGTATGATTGTTGTCGCCCATGGCTACGTCCACATCGTCCATCGTAAATTGGCAGGGATGTTCGTGACCACAAGCAATTGAAATTTCCAACACTTCCTTGGTCAATGTTTTTGCATAATTATAAAATCGTTCACTTTTAAGCGCAGGATCAAGACCTGATTGCAACCACTTATTTTGGGTAGCCACACCCGTTGGGCAGCGGTTGGTATGACATATTTGCGCCTGAATACACCCAATAGACATCATTGCTTCGCGGGCCACGTTGATAATATCCACTCCCATCGAAAAAGCCATAATGGCTTGTGCTGGAAGACCCAATTTGCCCGAACCAATAAAAGTAACACGATCGGTAAGACCATGTTTTTTGAAGATTTTATAGACACTCGAAAAAGCATATACCCACGGCAACGACACGTGGTCGGCAAACGACGGAGGTGCAGCTCCAGTACCTCCCTCTCCACCGTCAATTGCAATAAAGTCAGGCCCTTTTCCTGTTTTTACCATCAATTCGGCCAGCTCTTCCCACATATCCAGCTTTCCTACGGCAGCTTTGATACCTACGGGTAGCCCTGTGGCTTCGGCCATGGCTTCAATAAAATCAACCATTTCGGGAAGCGTCGAAAAAGCACTGTGAGCCGCAGGTGAAATCACATCTCTACCCAATGGAATATGCCTAATGTCTGCAATTTCTTTGGTGATTTTAGCAGCAGGCAGTACGCCTCCTTTGCCAGGTTTTGCACCTTGCGAGAGTTTCAACTCCAACATTCGAATAGAAGGATTGGTCTGGGTCAATTTTACCAATTTTTCCATGACAAAATTTCCTTCATCATCACGAATTCCAAAATAAGCTGTTCCAATATTGAGTACTACATCTCCTCCTTTGTCGTGATACGGCGAAAAACCGCCCTCACCTGTATTGTGGTAACAACCAAACTTGGCGGCTCCTTCGTTGAGCGCAGTCACCGCTGGAGCCGACAACGAGCCAAAACTCATCCCTGAAATATTTATAACTTGTTTAGGGCGGTACGGTCTGAGGCGATGATGACTCAAACCAATCACTTTGGCTGAAGGCAGCACATAAGGATTCTCGCGGTATGGATGGTCTTTAGGCAAACGTTTGGTCAACAGTGCTGGCTTGATAAAAATATAGCCAGCACTGTTGACATCTTGGTCGGTTCCAAAACCTTGAAAATTATTTTCACGTTTGGAAGAAGCATAAATCCACGAACGATGACGACGATTAAAGGGAAGTTCTTCGCGGTTGTTGGCTACAATGTACTGCCGAAACTCTGGACCCACGGTTTCTATCCAGTAACGAAGCCGCCCCACCACTGGAAAATTGTGCTTGATGGTATGTTTCTTTTGGGCAATGTCGCGGATGGCTACAACAACCAGTACTACGATTAACCATATCCACCACGAGAGGGATGAGAAGAAGTCAAGAATGGATTGCATAAACTATGGGTTTAGAAATTACTTCAACAATTTATAACAAATCTCGCCAATCTCTCCGATGATTTTTTCGGCTTTTTCGGTCTCGATGCCCCGTACAAAAACCGAAATTACGAAGGGATTGGCAGTGAACATAATACCAGCATCACCCCTCACGTAAGTTAGTCCACCTGTTTTGTGAGCAACTCGAACTGTTTGAGGAATAAAGTGGGGTAACGTTGTTCTATCTTCATTTTGTAATAAAAATTCCATCATTCGCTCGCACAAGGCTTTATTGACCACTTTGTGGTTATAAATAAGCCGTAAAAGGGCATTGATGTCATGCGGGGTTACGTAATTATCAATACCTCTCGCTACGGCGGTGGTATCCATCATCACTCGATTGAGTTGAAGGTTTAGAAGACCGAGTTGTTTCATTCGTTCATTGACAGCTTCTCGTCCTACTTTTCGAATAAGAATATTGGTAGCCGTATTATCGCTTGCTACCATCATCAGACGAGCTAATTCGTTAATTGTCATTGTTGTACCATCGGCATATTTAGCGATAATGCCCGAACCACCCGTTTTGTCTGTTGCCAAGAGGGTATAATTATCCTCCAAGTGCAGTATTCCCATTTTCACTTGTTCCATCAATTCCACCAAAATCGGGATTTTAATCACACTTGCTGACGGTACAGCCTCATTGGCATCGTGGCTTGCATAGATTTTACCTTGCAGCGACTCCACCTGCAGGTTTACCCGAACACCCGAAGGAAGTTGAGCAATATAAGCGTCCAGACTGGATTGAAGAGACTGATTTTGCGCTTTGGCTAAATACATCACCCCTAAACAAAGAAAAAAATAAGTTGTCGCATCAGAAAAATATCATTCTGGCGACAACTTACACAGACGTTCTAAAAAAATCAAGTGTTCTTAATAATCTGCTCTATTCTTCCTTCCGAACTGCCTCAAAATGGCTTTCCAAGTCCTTTCCCATAAAAAGCCTAAATTCAGTTTTAAGTTTACGGTAGTTATCATGGAAAAATTCCATTTTTTCACGTAAAAAGAGCTGTGTTTCCCAAATATCTTCGTTAAAATTGGTTATTTCTTCACGAATAGCACTGGCCATTACTGCCTCTTGGGCACGAATTTCTGACCTAATATCGGCCACTATCCGTTTAAAATGGCCTAACTGATGCTCAAAACTTCTAAGAATCTCGGCGAAATGGCTTTCTGATTCAGTGGGGAGAATCACCCTCATCTCTTGCAACAAGTGGGAAAAAATATCTACCTCTTGTCCTACAAAATCAACTTCGTTGAGCCAAAGTCTATGCTCAAAATGAAAGCGTGGCAAATCAAACTTTGTATTGCGTGCCATGATTAATTTGTTTTAAGTGAACAAACTCAAAATCAAGGAAATTTACAATTTGCCACATGAGTATTGTCAGCGTTATTCCTGACAAATATCAGCATCTGATTTTCAATAAAATTATTCGGAATTATTGACTATTTGATAGGCTTCAAAAATGACAACGACGAACCGTCCGCGTTCTAATGTTTCCTACTAATTCCGAATTAATTAAGACCAATGACATTTTACAACAGCTTATAACGTCCAATAATCGGATAATGGTCTGAGTATTTTATATCACTACGCGTCTCGAAATCTAATACTTCCAGCTTTTTTTTATCGTAAAATTGATTATCAATCCGAATAAAACGAGGGGTATTTTGATAGGTAAATCCAAATCCACTGCCAGCACTTTCAAATGCGTTGGGAAGTCGTTGACGAACTTGTCCATAGGCATATCCATAAGGTATCTCGTTAAAATCGCCACACAATAACACAGGATACGGGCTTTGGTCAATGCATTCGGTTAGTATTTGAGTTTCTTTTGCGTGATATACAAATCCTCTCTTCAATTTCCCAAAAACTTTACGTGTTTCGGACTTACCTTGGTCATAATCTTTATCTTGATAAGCTTCTTTGAGCCCACCAAACCTTACAATCATCGAACGCAAGTGGACATTGATAACCCGAATCGTGTCCTTACCAATTTTGATGTCGGCATACAAAAGTCCATTGGGATCTGAGAACTCTTTTTCCCCCCGCTTCACAATCGGGTATTTTGACATAATCACCAAGCCTCGATAGTAATGTTTGTGTTTGGTCGTTAGTACTGTGTAGTTCTTATAACCTGCCTTTTTTAATTGCTGAATTGTATTCAAATTGGGATTTGCATCTGTATTATAAAACTCTTGAAAACATTTAATGTCTGTTTCTGTATTTTTGACCCACTCAATCAAATCAAATGTATTTTGAGGGTTTGTACCATCCAAATAATGATAGAGGTCAAAAGACATCACATTATAACTCATCACTGATATCCCTTTGTGGGGTATTTTCGAAAGTTGCCTCGAATGAGGCATTTTCCATGTTCTTGCCCAAAATGGGAAACTGAGTAATAATGCTAAGATTGATAACCATGCTTTTTTTGATTTAAAGAGAAGCAAAAAGGCAAGTAAAATCGCATGAATAATGAGCAAGATCGGCAAACCCATCATCAAAAAGCCAACTGCCCAGTACCCTGTGAAAGCGAAATAAGAGAACGCATAAACCAACAATGTAAAACAAAAAAATAGCTGGTAGAGTCGCCAAAAGAAAGAAGTTCTGGGTTTCATTGCGTAGTTTGTGGGCTGTATGCTGTTTTTATTACAAAGTAAACAATTCTATGAAGAAAATTATTGCGGTTGGATTTTTAATAATGCTATTTAATGCCTGTAATACCAACCCAAAATCAGAAGAAGAGAAGTTGGCATTGAGCTATTGCGGCGGCTGTCACCTGATGCCTGCGCCCAATTTGCTCGACAAAAAGACCTGGCAAGAGGGTGTTTTCCCTAAAATGGCGCTCCGGTTGGGTATTGAGCAACCACCAATGGGTTTTTATACAACTCTCTCTGCTGACGAAACAATTGCGTTTACCCAAGCCAATATTTTTCCTGATGCCCCTATTCTTCCGAAGGAAGATTGGGATAAAATCGTAAAATATTACGTAACCAATGCACCCGACAAACTCCCCGATTCTTCCAAAAAGTACCCTATTGCGGCTGATTTGACCCTTTTTACACCTCAAAACATCCCAACAGCCATTGAACCGATGGTGTCTATGCTCAAATTTGACACCAAATCAAATCAGCTTTACGTAGGCATACGGCAAGGAAAAATATATGTACTCAACCAACAATTTAACCGCATAGATTCTGTCAATGTAGGCTCTGCGCCCTCTGACATACGCCTCAATGCAGACGGAAGTTTGGATGCTTTGCTGATGGGAATCATGGATCCCAATGACCGCATGACGGGTACGCTTTCTAAAGTGAAAAAATTAGCCGATGGCAAGAGCTGGGAAGTAAAACCCTATTTAGAAAAACTGCGGCGACCTGTCAATCAATTTTTTATAGATGTGGACTCAGACGGCTTAGAAGATGTCATGATGTGTCAATATGGGCATCATTTAGGACAATTGTCGTGGTTTAAACAACAAAGTGATCACAGTTTTCAAGCCTTTCAATTGGAAGGCGTACCTGGTGCACGACTGATACACCCCCATGATTTCAACCGCGATGGGAAACTTGATTTTTTTGTATTGATGGCACAAGGAGACGAGCAAATGGCTGTGTTTTACAACCGAGGAGGGGGGCGATTTGAAAAACAAATCTTGCTGCGTTTTCCGCCCGTTTATGGCTCAAGCTATGCCGATTTAGCCGATTTTAATGGCGACGGCCACCTTGACATTCTTTACACCAACGGCGACAATGCCGACTATTCGATGATTCTGAAACCTTACCACGGACTGAGAATTTTCCTGAACGATGGCCATAATCATTTCCAAGAAAAATGGTTTTTTGGCCTTAATGGTGCCGCCAAAGCCCTCGCCGACGACTTTGACCAAGATGGCGACTTAGACATTGCGGCTATTTCGTACTTTCCTGCCAAGGCCCAAGAAGGTTTTGTGTATTTTGAGAACCGCGGCAAGATGAATTTTAAGGCACAAACCTTTGTCAATCCCGTTCAAGATAAATGGATGTTGCTCGAAAAAGCCGACTATGACCGCGACGGCGACAGCGATTTATTGCTGGGTTATCTGGAACGCCCGCCTTACAACAATCCTATCTCAGACAAGATGCGCGGCTTATGGATACTCCAAAATCGAAAAAAGTAGAATCTCTTAATTTCGAAGGCTTCTTCTCCAAAATATTTGGGGAAGAAGCCTGTAACTATTGATGGTCTATTTTGCCAAAACTCACCCGTTCTCCGTCTGCTTTTCCGACAATGTATGTCCCTGATGAAGTAATAGAAAGAAAAGTTCCAGCAATCCCTAAATGGGGGGTGTTCAATTGTACTTTTTCCTGGCGAACCAACTCCCATGAAGTTCCATTTCGTTTGTACAAAAACCATTCAGTGAAACTACTGTTTGGGTATGAGCCTACCATAGCATAGTCGCCTGCAATACTTGTGCAAATACCAAACCTTCTTCCTTTTTCTGGGGCAGGGTCATTTAGTTTGAAACCATTCGACCAAGTGTTACCCGAACGAGTAAACATATATACAATTCCAGACTCATTCATAGAATCTTCATCTCTACCCACGGCACTCACCATGGCATAATCACCTGATAAAGAAACACTACTGCCAAAAAAGTCATTAGCAAGACCGTATTGCATCGTTAATTTTTTGTGTAAATACCAATTACTACCAGACCGCGCAAATACATAGGCAGCCCCTTGTTTTGCATTTGTTCCAATTTGTGCATAAGGAGCTCCAATAATTACATAACCACCTGACATACAAACGCTTACCCCAAAACTATCTCCATTGCCTCCATCTTCAGCAGTTAGTTTGGCATGGGGAGTCCAACTACCTCCGTTCCGAACGTAAACAAAAGCTGCACCCTGAGTTACTTCTTTTACTTTTGAATAAGGTGCTCCTATTAAAATAAAATCTCCAGAAATAGAAACACTAAAGCCGTAGCCTGTACCGCCAACCGATTCTAAGTCATGGAGTTTAGCCTGCCGAATCCAATTTGTTCCTGAGCGTACATATACATACGCAGCCCCTTTGTTTGGGGTTGTTCCAACGGTACTTTCTGGCGCACCTACTACGGCATAATTTCCATCAATAGCCACACTGACCCCATACCAATCTCCCACTGTTTCGTCGGTTGCAACCAATTTAGCTTGCTGTGTCCAAGCACCTCCATTCCGAAAAAAAATATAAGCTGAACCTTGGCGTTCGTTATTACCGACGTCGTCAAGAGGTGCTCCAATGATAGCGTAATCGCCCGAAATGGCAACCGACATCCCAAATGCTTTGGCCTTTGTTGAGATGTCGCTGGGTTGGCGTTCAATCAGAGGCACTTGATTGGGGTCACCCGAAAACATCAACGGACTCCAGTTTTTCCCATCAAATAAATAAAGGGTGTGATAGTCACTATCATATACCATGCTTCCAAGGGTGGGGTTGGTAATAGCAACGCGTTGGGCAGCGGTCATTACGGGCACACGCGCTGTTTGAGACGTACTTTGGGCGTCAATAATCGTAGTTTGCGTGGGCGAAATCGTGACTGATTGTGCCCAGGCAGTAGCGCAGCAAAACAGGAAAAAGGCAAAAATAAAGTACTTTTTCATACAAAACGACAGGATAAAGGTTAGTTTTCAAATAAACATGAACAGGGTACGGGTACTTGATCTCCTATCCGATTGGTTGATACTCGAAAAGTTTTTGAATAAGTACCACCGCCCATGTAAGGCTGAAATAATACAAATGTCTGGTACCAGCATTTACCATTTCGACGGGCCCCCACGGCAACTTTCAACGAACGGTCAGCGATGAGTTTGGTAACTTCGTCGTAGGCCAATACATAATCACGATCCATAATAACCAAGTGTCGGTGTTCTTCGGGCCAGCCTTTTTCTTTTACAGTTGCCAAAAGCTCTGTTTCTAACGCTCTGTCTTGTTGTTTGGGGGTAGGTAAACACTCAGGATAGGCCAAAGCAGAACTGGGAAATTGTTTTTTGAAGAGTTCTATGGCAGCTTTGCTACATTCCAAAGTCAGTTCGCCCGTTGCCATAAGTTTTCCAGCCGTATTGGCACTGATGTTATAGGCGTAATTTTCAACTCTAACCACGACTTTACCTTCTTTCAGAACACTTATCTTCTTTTGTAAAGCTTTAATAAGGCATTGATTATAAATGTTTTTTTCGCTGTTTTGTGGAGAGTAAAGAATGGCTCCCCATGTGCTATACCAAGTGTTGGCGGCTTCGGTTTTGTTGAGCGACAGTTCGATGTGTTCAGCGGCTAATTCGTCGTTGAAATACACTTTGTAGAGTTCTGCCGAGTTGAGCATGGCATTATCTTTGAAGGTATCCTTAAAAGTATTCTCAAGAGGTTGTTCCCAATATGCCCTGAAAAATAAAGGTTTATCTAAGGAAGAAGAAACAACAAAAGCACTTTCGTCGGGTTGGTCAATATCAATTTTTTGACCCGAAAACACAATTTTAGCCATGTATTTTTGATGAGTTTCGCCTATTTTACTTTTATTTTTACCCTTGTCAATTTGCTTTTTAGCAAACTTTTCGAGCATACTTTGGGCATGGCAATGTGGCAACCCCAAAACCAAAAAAGCGAACAAGAAGCGGAAGAAGTAGTGTTTTTTCATAAATTGACGGTTGACTTAGCTATTTTTTGCCTTTAGTGACAAAAACCAACATAAGGTTAACAATGCGTCTTGACTTTTTTTTAATATGTTATCTCTGAGAGTTTGGACAAAAGTAGGGGTATGTATAGCGGTGTTTTTTAGTAAAGCACTATTCGTTTCGGCAGCACAACCGTCGGTAGCTGAACGCCTGCACTCCATTTCTCAGCACTTAAAAAACTTACGGTACGAAGAAGCATTGAATGAAGCCTCTCAAGCCGAATACTTGCTGGGAAACGAAAGCCCAATAGATACCTTAGCCCTTGCCGACTGCCTGCGAATGGAAGCTACTGCCTTACGTAAACTTAAAAAAGTAGAAGCCTCTTGGGCTAAGCTTACCGCTGCCGAACATCTCCTAAAGCAAAGCCATTCAGCACGAAAGTATGATGTGTGGGCCAGCGTACTCAATCAAATGGGGCTTATTACCAACTCCAAAGGAAACTATCAAGCGGCCATGGGTTACTATGATCGTATTTTTGACTTCAATAAACGTGGATGGATACGCCGACGAGAAGCAATAGCTGAAGCTTATCTCAACAAAACAAATTCGCTTGATTATTTAGCAGAATACGATCAAGCCGTAGCACTTCAGCAAGAAGGAATCGTTTATTGCGAGCAATTTTTGGATAAAAACCACCCCAAAATCGCGGATTTGTGGAACAATATGGGAGGAATTAAGCGGCGACAAGGACAGCTTCAAGCGGCACAGGTATGTTATCAAAACGCGCTCAAAGTATTCGTTTTCAATTTTGGGACCAACCATCCTGAAAGTTATTTTTTCTTCAACAATTTGGGCAACGTCTATTTTGCAAATGGAAATATCGAACGAGCAAGCGAATATTTCCAAAAAGGATGGAACAGTTATTTGAAGAACCATTCGGCCAACGAACCTCCTGCGGACGTTTTTTTTGTCAATATGGCCAATATTCAACTCAAAGCAGGGGCTTATCAATGGGCTTATGACTATTTTCAGAAAGCACTTGCGATTAGGAAAAAAAACTATGGCAACGACCACCCCACCACCGCAACTACCTACAACTATGTAGCAGGGGTATTAACCTTACAAAAAAAATACAAAGAGGCTATTGCACTGTATCAAAAAGCCTTAGCCATTTACCAAAAATACAAGTTGGAAGCTCAACCCGAAATTGCCGACTGCTACGATAACTTGGGGGTGACTTACAGCGCTTTGGGTGAGTACTCACAAGCGCTCTTTTTTTTAAAACAAGGCTTACATCTCAGTACAGAAATATACGGATCAAACCATTACCGAAACCCTATTGCTTGGCAAAACATAGGCGATGTATATATACACCAACGTCAGTGGAAAGACGCTGAAAAAGCCTATCAAGAAGCCATCCGAATTTGTAGAATTAATTTTGGTAACACGCACCCCGATCTTGCTCAAGCCTACACGGCTTTGGCGAGTGGATACTTAGCACAGAGAAAAATGGTGGTCGCTGAGACTTATTGCCAAAGGGCTTTTGAAGCCCTTAATACCAACGAACTCAAGCCCAATTTTGAACGTTGCCCGTCTCCCCTGCAACTTTTACACATCTACGAAATAGCCGCCCAAGTAGCCGCTGAGAGCAATTTGGCAAGAAGTACAAAACGGTATCAATATGCACTCCAATTGTTTGATTATATCCAAAACCAATACCTCGAAGACGAATCTCGCCAAAGCCTTGGCCAGCAACATTACGCACTTTTTGAACAAGCTATTTCAATTTACTTGCGGCAATATCAACAAACTCAACAAAAAAGCTGGTTGCACGAGGCCGCCTTTTTGGCTGAAAAAAGCAAATACACCCAATTGCTCCGAACGATGCGTTATAGTTCTATTCTCAAAATGACAGGTGTAGATAAGGCCATCCAACAGCAATTGGCCGAAATCAACGGTTCTATTGTATTATACCAACAAAAACGCTCTGAGGCATTGGCAGCCAAAGCCACTACCCAATCTTTGGACGATAAACTTTTTGGCCTTCGGCAAAAAAAACAGCAGATTCACCAGCAGTTAGCCTTAAAATCTCCCAAAACACAAGCGCTACTCACCAATGCAGCCTTGACATCGCCCATTCAACTGATAAAACAAATTATCTCACCCCAAAAAGCCCTGATTGAATATGTTTGGGGCGAAAAAAACCTGATTGGATTTGTTTATACAGCCAATAAAATTCACTTTTTTTCAACCCCTATAGACAGTACATTACTAAATAATCTCTATGCCTATCAGCAACTTATTTCTCGACCACCTTCAAGCACAAAACAAGGCATTGAGGAATTGGCTGCACAAAGTCATAAACTATACCAACAGCTCTTAGAACCAGCCCTCAGATTAATTAAAAAGGACATCAAGCAGCTGACAGTTGTTCCTGATGGCCCTCTAAATTATTTGCCATTTGAAACGCTTTTGACGTATTTTCCCAAAAGCTTAGGAGGCTTTGGTAGCTTACCTTACCTCAAAAACACCTATTCAATAAGTTATGCACCGTCGGTCAATTTACTTGCCGAACAATTCAAAAAACATCCACATCCCGCGTACAAACCCTGGGGAGGATTCGCGGCATCTTATCCCCTTGAAGGTTGGCAGTTGCCACAACGTGCCTCTCGGTTGTATCCATTAGGAAAAAATCAGGACGAAATCACCCAAACTGCCTCTCTAATAGCTGGAACGGCTTTTGTTGGCCCAAAGGCCACCGTTGAAAATTATAGGCAATATGCGGGCGATTTTCGGACACTACACTTAGCAATGCACACGCTCATTGACGACCAAAACCCCGAACTTAGTTCGTTTGTTTTTTCACCTACTTCTGCAAGCGAATACCTACTACAAACCCAAGGTCTTTATCAAATTCCGCTCAAAGCCGATATGGTGGTGCTGTCGGCTTGTCAAACTGGCATTGGGCAATGGCAACGGGGCGAAGGAGTGTTCAACTTGGCACGGGCATTTATTTTTGCGGGGGCAAAGTCTCAAGTAGTGAGTTTATGGCAAATACCCGACGCCGCTACGGCCAAAATCATGGCGTTTTTTTATCAAAATCTCAATCAAGGTCTTTCCAAAGAAAACGCCCTTCATCAAGCCAAAAATCAATATTTATCCCAATTAGCTGTACCCGAATTAGCTCATCCTTATTATTGGGCTGGATTTGTATTGCAAGGTAACCCCGCCTCGGTGTCGTTTCAAAAGTCCGTTCCTCCAGAGTACTACATTTGGATAGTTGGCAGTTTGCTTTGCATAAATTTACTTGCTTTTCTGGGAGGGCTATCCCCTTTCAAAAGTCATTTATGACTTAATTTGCGTAAAAGTATTGACGCTTTTGTTTGATAAGGATGTGCATTCGTAGCTTCAATTTTCTTCAAGGCAACTATTGCTTCATCCGTATTGTTGAGGGCCAAATAGCCTAACGACTCGTACCATTGGGTGGGTTGTTGGAAGCGGCTGTCTTGCTGCCTCAATGCTTTTAATAAAGGCATAGCTTCCGCAATTTCTCTCCTCATCAGGTACGATTGAGCAAGATAGAAATCGCGTTCGGGGCTGATTGGCAATGCCTTAAAAAGACGTATTGCCTCTTGGTATGCTCCGTTTTCATAATACTGAAACGCTTGGGTGTAGGGCGTATCTATCGGCTGACCACGATGAACAGGTGCCACAATATTAGGGTAGGGTTCTAAGACTTCCGCAACCAATTGTTCCGAAAAAGTAGGCTGAGTTGTAAGATAACGCAAGCCCCACCAGCCTACCAAAATCAATGCTGCCACCCCACTCCAAAACCACCATTGTCGTATGATTTGGGGGCGCATTGGAGCAGTAGTTTGATTAGATTCCAAGGCTTGTAGTCGCTTTTTTAGTTCATTTCTCCCGACAGTATTGACCGCTTTGTGGAATTGTTGACGAAATAGCAACTCTTTCTGAAAGGCTGGCTCAGACTGAAGGCGTTCCCATTCTTCTTGTTCTTGAGCAGTAAGTAAACCTCTAAAATGATTGTCTATGAGGTGTTCGTAGGTATCGTTCATGGCATGGCAAAGTTGATGTCCTAACTCTATGTTTTATAAATTTGCATGAAAAAAATCTCGTAAAGAGCGAATACAGCGCGATTTATGGGCTTTTACGGTATTTTCATTGGCATAGTTCATTCGCTCCATGATGGGT
>JBDHXS010000106.1:0-14076 GCA_039810845.1 Runella sp.
GCTCATTGCAGTAAGCATCAGGATTGGCAAGGCAGGTTTACTCTCACGGATACGTTTGCAAACCTCATAACCGCTCATTTCGGGCAGATTAATATCCAAAATCACTAAGTCGAAACTTACTGCCTGCGCCCGCCTTAACCCCAGCACCCCATTATAAGCTACTTCTATTTCAAAACCTTTATTCGTCAACCCCCGAGTAAGAAGTTGAGCAATGCGCTGGTCGTCTTCGATAATCAATATCTTTTGAGGTATCACTTCATTTTCCATTCTCTTAGCTTTTTCATTGATTCCCACCTAAAGGTAAAACCCTAAACTATTATTTTTCCCAATTAAGCTTTTTTTAATCTGCCCTTAACTCTACGTTAATCTCCAACCCCAACCTTTGCACAAAATGTATCACCGTTCCCATGAGAATTATTTTTCTGGCAGCCTTTATATTACCATTTAGTTGTTTGTCTCAAGATTCGTTACGACTTTCTCTTCGACAAGCAGACAGCCTTTTTCTTAAAAATAACCTATCGCTTTTAGCCGAGCGGTTCAGAATTGTGGGGTCACAAGCTTCCATCATTCAGGCCCGTTTGTGGGATAATCCAACGATTTCAGTCGAAGCAAATGCTTTCAACCCCGATAAACATCGGGTATTAGATGTAGCGAGAGGCGGTCAAAAAATTATCTCCATTGAACAGGTTTTGGTAACTGCGGGCAAGCGAAGCAAGCAGGTAGCATTGGCTACCGAAAATGCCCACATGACCGAATATGAGTTCATGGATTTATTAAGAGTATTGAAATTTGAACTACGCAGCAACTTTTTCGATATTTACTTTCTTCAAAATACGCTAAATCGGTATCAACTGCAAATCAATAACTTACAAAGTACGGTCACTGCGTTTGAAAGTCAATACGAAAAAAACAACGTTTCTCTACGCGAATTTCTTCGGTTAAAAGCCCTGCTTTTTCAGCTCAACAACGACAAAACAGAAATCCTTTTTCAAATTGCCGAAAAAGAGAAAGTTCTCAAAATTTTACTAAACCTCGACGGCCCACTCATTCCCATTGTCAACGAAGCAGAGCTCAATCGTTATGATCTCAATGGGTATGATGCCCCCGCCTTGGGCCAATTGGCATTACAAAATCGCGGCGACGTAAAAGTAACCGAGTCCCTTACCCGCCAAGCCGAATTAAATTATAATTTGCAGAAATCGCTGGCAATTCCTAATTTGAGAATAGGAGCTACTTATGATCAATCAGGAAGCTATGTCAACAACTATACTGGATTAACCCTTGCGGCAGATTTGCCACTTTTCAATAAAAATCAGGGAAATATCAAAGTGGCTCGAAGCCAAATTGATTACCAAAAAGGACTCCAAAATCAAAAAATAAACGTGGTCACCAACGAGGTTGCGGCGGCTTTTCAAAAAGTACAGTACGTTGAAAACATGGTCCACAGTATAGACAGTAAATTTTCAGAACAGTTTGAACAACTCAACAAGGGAGTCGTTGAAAATTTTCAGAAACGCAATCTATCCTTACTTGAATTTATTGACCTCATTGAAACCTACAGCGAAAGCATCAAAGAACTCAATCGCCTCAAAGCAGACCGGGTCGGAGCTTACGAAGAGCTAAATTTTACCGTTGGACAAGAACTTTTTAGATAACAAAATGAACAAAGTATTAATTTTTTTACTTCTCTTCGGTAGCGGATTGTTAGCTTCCTGCGAGAAAAAACAAGCGGTTTCGGAAGATATAAAAGCATTTATGCTCTCCGATACAATGATGAAACGCATTGAACTCGCCAAAGTCAGCACCGAACCGGTACGGAGCGAACTCACCTTAGTAGGGAAAATCACCGCCGACGAAAACCGAGTCATTAAAGTATATCCGTTGGTAGGCGGCAACGTAGAGGAAGTCAAAGTCGAGTTAGGTGATTATGTAAAAAAAGGGCAGGTGCTGGCTTCTATTCACTCAGGAGAAGTTGCTGATTTTGAACGCCAAATGATTCAGGCACAATCAGAACTGTTAGTCTCCGAAAAAAACCTAAAAACGGCCGAAGACCTTTTTGAAAGCAAATTAAACTCACAACGGGAAGTAACTGTCGCCAAAAAAGAAGTTGAAAATGCCCAAGCCGAACTCAATCGCATCAAAGAAGTTTTTCGGATTTATGGATTGGGTAAAAATACCAACTACGTTGTCAAATCCCCGATTGACGGTTTTGTCATCAGCAAAAATATTAACCCGGGAATGCAACTTCGTTCCGATAACACCGAACAGATTTTCACGGTTGGGCAGATAAGCGAAGTATGGGTGATGGCCAATGTCAATGAGAGTGATATTCCAAGAGTAAAAACGGGAATGATAGCCGATATTCAAACCATCAGCTACGGCGGCGAATTGTTCCGAGGAAATGTGGACAAAATCTACAACGTACTTGACCCCGAAACCAAAACCATGAAAGTCAGGATTCGGCTCAACAACGCCGGCTACAAACTCAAGCCCGAAATGCACGCTACCGTCTCACTCAAATTTGACGAAGGTGGTTCCATGACAGCCATTCCTGCCAGTGCCGTCATTTTTGACCGCAGCAAAAATTGGGTCATGGTATTTAAAAACCGGTCATCCATTGAAACTCGTGAAATAACCGTCTATAAAATGCTCAATGACATTGCGTATATACGTACAGGTTTGAAAGATAATGAGCAAGTAATATCCAAAAATCAACTATTAGTGTATGATGCACTAAATGATTAATGTATGAATAAATTTATTAGAGGAATCGTCGGGTTTTCGCTGAAAAACCGCTTTTTTGTTTTCTTTATGACAGGTATCTTGGTCATCTCAGGCGTACTGAGCTACCTAAATACTCCTTTGGAGGCGTTTCCTGACGTCACCAATACGCAAATCATTGTAGTAACCGAATGGAACGGACGAAGTGCAGAAGAAATCGAACGCTTTGTGACTGTCCCGATTGAAGTATCCATGAACTCCGTGCAACGCAAAACCAACGTGCGAAGCATCACGATGTTTGGGTTAAGTATCATCAAAATTATCTTTGAGGATGATGTAGAAGACTTCTTTGCTCGACAACAGGTTAATAATCAACTCCGTACCGTATCATTACCCGATGGTGTTGAACCCGACGTTCAACCTCCCTACGGGCCCACGGGCGAAATTTTCAGATTTACACTCGAAAGTAAAGACCGTGACAGTCGCGAATTGCTTACGTTGCACAATTGGATTATTGACCGCCAGCTCCGGAGTGTACCAGGCGTAGCGGATGTAGTGGCCTTTGGCGGACGGGAAAAAATGTACGAAATCCAAGTTAATCCTACCCAATTAGCCAAATACGATATTACGCCTTTAGAAGTCTATCAAGCGGTTACCAAGAGCAATATCAACGTGGGAGGCGACGTCATTGAGCGCAACGGGCAGGCCTACGTGGTGCGTGGAATTGGCTTATTGAATACAATCCCTGATATTGAAAATATCATCGTAGAATACGTCAACGACAACCCCGTTTTGGTAAAAAACGTAGCCGAGGTAAAAGAATCTAATTTGCCACGAGTCGGACAAGCGGGACTGAACAACAACGACGACGTAGTGGAAGGGATTGTGGTGCAGCGCAAAGGCGAAAACCCAAGCGAGGTTTTAGCCCGGGTTAAGGCAAAAATTGAGGAATTAAACACCAAAATCCTACCGCCTGATGTCAAAATGGTCACATTCTATGACCGCGATAACCTGATTGCGTTTTGTACTAAAACGGTGATGCACAATCTGTTTGAAGGTATTCTGTTTGTAACGGTCATCGTATTTTTGTTCATGGCCGACTGGCGAACAACCGTCATAGTATCCATCATTATTCCCTTGGCTTTGCTATTTGCTTTTATGTGTTTGCGGCTCAAGGGAATGTCTGCTAACTTACTTTCCATGGGGGCTGTTGATTTTGGAATCATCATTGATGGTGCCGTAGTGATGGTAGAAGGGATATTTGTCGCACTTGACCACTTAGCCCATAAAAATGGCATGGAACGATTCAATAAACTGGCTAAGCTGGGTCTGTTAAAAAAAACGGGGGGCGAACTGGGCAAAGCTGTTTTCTTTTCCAAGCTCATCATTATTACGGCGCTCATTCCCATTTTCAGTTTCCAGAAAGTGGAAGGAAAAATGTTTAGTCCCTTGGCTTATACATTGGGATTTGCCTTACTGGGAGCCTTGATTTACACTTTGACTCTTGTGCCTGTACTCTGTTCATTTTTACTGCGAAAAAATGTTCGTGAAAAGAATAATCCTATCGTCAAATTCTTTGATAATACCGTATCAGCGGGGTTTGAGTGGTGTTATCGTAATAAGAAGACCAGTGTGTTGGCCTCCTTTATTTTTATGGGAGCTACTTTGTTTTCTGCGTCATTTTTGGGTACCGAATTTTTGCCTCAATTGAACGAAGGAGCTTTGTGGGTAGAAGCTAAATTGCCCATGAGCAGTTCGTTGAACGAAACCGTGAAAACCGTCACGGTTTTGAGAAAAAAGCTTATGGAATTTCCCGAAGTGAACGGTGTACTATCACAAACAGGGCGCTCCAATGACGGTACTGATCCTTCGGGATTTTACTATGTTCAGATGCAGGTTAACCTGAAACCCAAAGAGGAATGGAAACGTAAAATCACGACAGATGAACTGATTGAAGAGATGGATACGAAACTTAAACAGTTTCAAGGAATTAACTATAATTATTCACAACCCATTATTGATAACGTGGCCGAAGCAGTAGCAGGGATGAATGCAAGTAACGCCGTAAAAATTTTTGGCGATGACCTCGAAGTATTGAACGACAAAGCAAATGAAGTCATTGCCGCCATTAAAGACGTACCAGGCGTAAAGGATGTTGGTATTTTGCGGAATATTGGTCAGCCAGAAATGAGTGTGATTTTGCATGACCACAAAATGGCCCTTTACGGTGTCAGTATTGCCGATGCACAAGCAGTAATTGAAATGGCAATCGGTGGAAAAACCGCTTCTATTCTCTATGAAGGTGAACGTAAATTTGAGATTCGCGTTCGTTATCAGGAATCATATCGTCGTACCGAAGATGATATTCAACGACTTATGGTGCCAACACTTAAAGGAAGCAAAATTCCACTAAAAGAAATTTCTACCCTTCGTAAAGTAACAGGGCCTGCTTTTGTGTATCGAGACAACAATAAAAGATTCATTGGCGTTAAATTCTCCGTGCGTGAAAGAGATTTGGGAAGTACCATCGCCGAAGCCCAAAGTAGAGTAGCTCCGATTTTGAAAAACTTACCCAAAGGCTATTCTATTAATTGGACAGGTGAATTTGAGAACCAAGTTCGAGCTACAAATCAATTGGGCCAAGTAGTACCTGTATGCTTAATCGCAATTTTTATCATTTTATTCGTCATGTTTGGCAACGCCAAAGATGCAGGGTTAGTATTGGCCAATGTACCTTTTGCCATCATGGGAGGGATTCTGGCCATTCATGTGACGGGAATCAATTTCGGAATCTCAGCAGGTGTAGGATTCATTGCCTTATTTGGAATTTGTATCCAAAATGGAGTGATTTTGATTTCAGTATTTAACAAAAACCTATCCACCCGAATGTCGCTTGATACGGCTATTCGTGAAGGGGTAAAATCACGCATTCGTCCTGTAGTAATGACGGCTTTAATGGCTGCCATCGGTTTACTCCCAGCAGCAGTTTCAACGGGTATTGGCTCAGAAACACAGAAACCTCTGGCCATTGTAGTCATTGGTGGTTTAATAACTGCCACTGTACTGACTTTACTAATTTTCCCAATCATTTATCGGTTTTTCTATCGCCATAATGTGCATACGATGAAGGACTTGGAGTAGGTGTAGTCTTCTTTTCTATCATTAGAACCAAAAAAGTCACCCATCCGAACTTGGATGGGTGACTTTTTTGACAATACTGTATTTACTTTTCAGTTAAGCAATCTTTATTACTTCTGCATGAATTTGATGCTGAGCCACAATATCTTTTGCGAAATTGAAATGCCCACGAGGTGTCATCAAAAATAGCTTTCCGCCTTTTGCTGCCGCCAACGTACTTAAAAGTCTAAGCTTTGAAATAGTTCTGCTGATTTTATCCGTTTTAAGCACAACTTCAAAGTAAGAATTTTCAGAGAACAGTCTGCCCGTTACATCAGGAATATATTTTTCCTCATCTGTATTGAGCGCGTAACCTACGGGGGTTTCATATCCCTCTACATTCGCCTTAATTTCTTCAAAACCACGCTTCTCGAGCCACTTTACTACGTCAAGAATGTATGCTTCTTTGCTCATAATTAATATCCATTTTATATTATGTATTCTGCAACGTGCTTCATACGAAATCATTAAAAACGTTGGGAATACACGAGAATGGTTCAATATAAGCGGGTATCTTGAAGCCTTATTGTGTCGCTCACTACCAAAGTTACCCCAAAAGTAGGCATAAAACAGACGGAATTGAAATCGAAAGCAATAGTATTATTAAATAGGACTTAAAAATTGCCTTTCTGAGTGTCTATTTACATTAAGCCTTCATCCGCAAAACTCAAATAACTTGCATCCGTAAATATTAAATGATCTAAAATCGGAATTTCAAGTAATTTTCCTGCTGAGGCAAGACGACGCGTAAGGTCTTTGTCGGCTTCGCTTGGCTTAAGATTACCAGATGGATGATTGTGAACCAAAATAATAGCACTTGCCAAACATTCTATGGCGAGCTTAAAGATAATTTTAGGGTCGGCTACTGTCCCTGATACCCCTCCTTGGCTTACCTGTACGGGTCTGATAACTTCATTGGCACGATTAAGCAACAGTAACCAAAATTCCTCGTGCGGCAAATCCAATAAGTAGGGCTGAATCTGCTCATAGGCATCTCGTGATGATGAAATCCGAGGACGGCGTACCACTTCACTTTCTTTTCGCCTTCGCCCCAATTCTAATGCTGCTGCAATCGAAATCGCTTTTGCCTCACCAATTCCTTTAATTTTCATCAAATCTTTGATACTCAACTTTGCTAATTCATTTAGGTTGTTGTTAGCTTTTTGAAGTATAACCTTCGACAAATCAACAGCAGACAAGTCTCTAGTACCCGAGCCAATTAAAATAGCTACCAATTCAGCGTCAGTCAGAGCAGCTTTACCTTTCAATAATAATTTTTCGCGAGGGCGATCTTCTTCTGCCCAACTCAAAATACGACGTGTATCTGCGTAGTCTTGGTTATCAAGTGTCATTTTTATCAAAAGCTTGGGTTGAGGTCATTAGGGGTAAAAATACTAACTTGCCACCAAAATCAAAGCGAGTCATGCGCAAATACAGTATTATTATCCCTGTCTATAACCGCCCTGATGAATTGGGCGAATTGTTGATGTGTTTGACACAACAAACTTTTAAGAACTTTGAGGTTGTCATTGTAGAAGACGGCTCGCGGATAAAGTGCGATAGTGTGATTAAACTATTTCAAAATCAGTTAGAAATTTATTATTTCTACAAAGAAAATGGTGGACAAGGATTTGCTCGAAACTATGGCTTTGAAAGGGCAAAAGGAGATTATTTTATTTTGTTTGATTCAGATGCTTTAATTGAACCCAACTACTTAGAAACCGTGGAAAATCGTTTAAATACAAACTACGTGGACTTATACGGAGGACCTGACACGGATCACCCAAGTTTTACTGCTATCCAAAAAGCCATTAGTTACTCTATGACCTCCCTATTTACCACAGGTGGGATTAGAGGCAAAAAAACTAATCTTGGAGGCACTTTTCATCCTCGTAGCTTCAATATGGGTCTTTCTCGAGCGGTTTGGGAAAGTACTGGTGGCTTCCAAATCAGCCGCATGGGAGAAGATATTATTTTCAGTATTACCGCTTTACGGCTTGGTTTTAAATCAGCCCTAATACCCGAAGCCTTTATCTACCACAAGCGTCGAACAGATTTTGGTGCTTTTTTTCGGCAACTTCGTTTTTTTGGAAGAGCCCGAATCAATATTGCCCGTTTTTATCCCGAAGAACTCAAACTTGTCCATACCTTTCCTCTGCTTTTCACACTGGGTTGCCTTAGTATTCCTTTTTTAGGATGGATTCATATTGGGTTGTCCTATGCAGGGGTTTGTTTTTTAATATTATACATTTTATTACTTTTCACGGATGCAGTTAGACAATCGCACAGCCTAAAAGTTGGGTTTTTAAGCATTATTGCTGCCTTTGTTCAATTGTTTGGCTACGGTGTTGGTTTTTTACAAGAGGGCTGTAAACGTCTCTTCGAGCCTAAAACCCACAGAGAAACGGGAGCCTCAGTTGAGTACCCATCATAAAAAAAGCGGCCAATATTGGCCGCTTCATACTATTTTGTATTGTAAACTGAATACTGACTAATATTCCCACAATCCATGTTCCAATTCCATCAATTCATTTTCAAGTTGAACTGATTTCCAAAGCGCCTCTTTTTCTCCACCATAGATAGTAATCAAATCACGATCCATTGGATTAGAGGTTTTAATGATACGTCCATTAAACAAACGCAGGTCAAAAGCATCAGCTAAATTTTTGTGCTGTGCCGTATTGTATTCATTAAACCAAATAAACTTCTTTGGGTCACTACGGAACAATTTATCTAAATCTTTGTATTTGAAGGTAGCAATGGGTTTTTCAATACCACCAGGGTTTAATTCAGCAGGCAATACCAATGTAATGGTCTGAATGTCATACACCAAACGTGAACGCTTACGATCGAAAATCCAGTCTTCTTTCATTTCAAGAATAGCTACATCTTTCGGAAACCATTGATTCTCTTCCATTTTAGCAGCAGCAGCAGCGGCAGCAGCGGCGGCTTCTTCAGCCATTTTTTTCTTGATTTCAGTCGAATCAATTTGTGGTTTAGGAGGAACAGCAGCTATCCCTTTCTTACCCTTTGCAGTTGTTTTTTTCTTAGCCACTGGAGTCCCCCATCCATCATCTACAGGTTGTGTCTCTTTTTTAGGAGCGGGAGTTCCCCAACCATCATCGGCAGGTTTTGCTGTTTTTTTATCATCTTTTTTGGTATCACCCCAACCATCACCAGTTTGAGTAGCATTTTCAGTTCCAAATCCAGCTTTCAATTCTTCTTCTGTAACCGCCTGACCTTGATTTGGCATCTGAAGTGCCTTGCTAAAATCAGTTGTTCCCATTTTCTTGGTCATGTCAGCATCCACATAGGCATCAAGGAGACCTGCTTTCACGGCATCCATGATGTACTTAGTGATTTCGTTCCCTACCGAAAACATAGGTTGATTTTGCTTCTCTCTTAAATCCAATCGACGCCACAATGTACGCTTCATCATAATATCGGCGTCACTGATTTCGCGCACCGACAGCGGATTGACACCTTTCGTGTCTTTTTCTTGGGCTTTTACACTTACGCTCAAGGCTACCAAGGCTACACCTCCCAATAAGCTGCTTAATCTTGTCATTTGATTTTACTGTTTAAATCATTAACGAACAATCACTTGCAAATTGCATAACAATGTTCACAAAATGTTAGTTGAGTGGAATAGTGCGTGTTTCTGGTGATAAACCAGCATCTACAATGTCTCCTTTAAAATTTCTTCTTTTAACCCCCGAAACTTCCACTACCAGGCGATCACCTGGAGCTGCTTGAGCTGCTAAAGAGGCAATGGAGCCACTTTGCCCAGAAATTACAACTGGTTGACCTTTGGGGCGACTACCACTTGCCAATCTTACTGTAATTTGTTCTACTCTGAAATTGGCATCTTCTGGAGAAAAGTTGGCAAAACCCTCATCTGGAATCGCTTTTACAGAAATACTACGGGCCATACCCGCTGCAACGGGACGTTTATCATCTACCACAGCTCCATTGATAGAGTATTCCAATCGTGGACGTGGTACGCGTGAAACCCGGAAAGGTTCACTTCCCATCAAAGTCCCCTGATTAGAGATATTTAATGTAACATTTCGGTTGTTGGGAACAATGATTACTTTTCCTTTACCATTATTGATAAACTCAGCCCCACTTCCACCAAAGGTAGGATTCCAGAGTGCTCCGAGGGCTGCACTTTGTACACTTAGTACATTTTTACAAGCCAAATACAATGGTGGTAAGGTTCCTGTCTCAATCTGATAAGTAGGACGTGCTACTTTATAATCATACTTCATAGTAATAGTAGTATCTCTGCCGCTTGGAGTTGGGAATGAAATAACTCCAGTAAGCGTTTTAGCAGACAACCCTTCTTTATCATAAGCACCGCCTTGAGCCGTAAATTCGATAACTCCTTTTCCATCTTGCACTCGTAGAGGCGCACCACCCAAACTCATCCGTGGTGTAAGTGCGCTGGACGATGCAGCAATAAACATCTCCCCCTTAAACTTAGTACCAGCTACTACTACTTTGGATTCAGCACTAATCATAGCCAAAATTTTGTCAAACTTAATATCTTTAGCACCTACTTTTGCGGCCAAAGCATCCAAAACCTCTGCTTCTAAACGGCGCACTTCTGATTGTCGTTGACTCAAAACAGCCAATGCTGCTGGAACAGGAGTTTGTTCAAAATTGACTGAGGCAAAATCTTTATTGCGCTGATCTTTATCACGTTTGGCGAGTGGATCATCTTTCCCATCCAATGCCAAAGGAGAAAAAGTAGTCCCTGCCAATTTGTTCATTTGCTCTACAAACCCATTGAGTTTGTTTTTCAACTCATAGGCTTTTCCATTCTTGGTTGCGCCAATCATGTAAATAGCCACTTTATCTTCTTCATTCGGGTTTTTTACTTTACCTGTCTCAGGATCTATACCGCCACCCGCTTGCTCAATAAGTTGATTTTTTATTTCATCTATTTCTGCAACCATTCCGCTTGCTATCTTGCGAACATCCTCTGCCTGCTTTACAATTGCTACTTCAAAAGCACGGTTACCTGATTTTTCAACTTTTTCCCGAATATTATCAACTGTTTTTTGGTTGATTTTATTAGCAGCGTTTGATGATACCTCCATGCTATTGTTCAGCAACTGGAATTTTTCCAACAAAGCTGAACTTACTTGCAAGGCCAACATCGCTGTCAGTACCAGATACATCATCCCAATCATCTTCTGACGGGGTGTCTCTTTTCCTCCTGCCATTTTTTTTAGTTTACAGTTTTTTAGTTTATGGTTTACAGGTTTTAATTCATCAGAAGACATATTTGCTGCCCACCGTGAACTATGTACTGCCTACATTTATCCTCGCATTGCAGTTAGCATATTGCCATATACATTGTTCAGCGCATTGATATTTGTCGTTAATTTCGACATTTCAGCCTTAAATTGCTGAGATTCTTTGGTAGCATCTGCCATATTTGCCATAGCAGTAGTTAGATTACCATAAAAAGCGTTCATTGCTTTCAAGTGTTTGGTAGTATCTTGCAACTCCAATTCATAAACAGCATTGAGAGCACCCATATTTTTGGTAATTGTCTGAAACTGTTCGCGGTATTGTTGGGCATCTTTGGTAGCATCAGCCATAGAAGACATCGCATTGATAGCTACACCATAGGATTTATTCATTTCACCAATAGCTCCTGACGCACTCTTTACATTTTTAGCATAGTCATTAGTAGCTACGGTAGCATCAGTCAAATCACCTATTTTTGAAACAGTGTCTGTAAGACTTTTAAACCCTTTACCCAGATTATTAAAAATTTCAGGAGAAATATTGGCCTCTGCCATCATTTTATCCATATTGGCAGTGAGTCCAACGCCTTTTTTCTCTTCTTTACGAGAAGGTACAGGTGCAGCATCATCTACTAATTCAGGATATACTTTTTCCCAAGCGTAATCATCTCCAGCAGGAAACAGAAAGCTTTGAATCGCATACAAAACAAAAATGAATGCTTCGGTCAAGAGACCAACTGTCAAAATCTCACTTCCACCTTCAACGTGCGTAATTTTCGCCCAAGCACCGATAATAACGACGGCTGCTCCGAGCGCGTAAGCAGTAGGGACTATTTTACTCCAGAAAACACTTTGCTTTTGTGCTGCCATGATAAAAATTTAAGAATTATTGGTTTATAGAATCAGTTACAAATAGTTATAGCCGTACAAAAATTGAGGTGCTGCTTGTTGGACAGCACCCCGTCTATTTTTTGAGAATTCACAAGTTATCTTTTACGTCCACGAGAAGTAGCTGCACGGCCAGCTAAATTTTCAACTACACAGCGGAATCCGATAAACGAACGTTTGTTGTCTTCGTATTCCCAGCCTCTGGTACCCGTTTCAAGGAAGTAAGCGACATCTTTCCAAGAACCTCCACGGACAATTTTTCGGGGTTCATCAGGATTGTCGTTCATTGGGTTCATATCCCAGTTTACTACAGTAGCATTGTCAGCATAAGCATCAAGTGTCCATTCTGCTACGTTTCCAGCCATATTATAAAGGCCGTAATCATTTGCGTTATAGGCATTAGCTGGAGCAGTATAAGGATAACCATCTGCATCATAATTACCGCGTTGTGGCTTAAAGTTGGCAAGGAAGCATCCTTTTCCGTTGGCTACGTAGGGGTTGCCCCAAGGATATTTCGCCGATGCACGACCACCACGAGCTGCCCATTCCCACTCAGCTTCGGTAGGCAGACGAAACTTAGGTGAACGGTATTTACCTTCTTTGGCGCGATAGTCATTATACAGATTAGAGCGCCACTCAGAAAAATAACGAGCCGCTTTCCAACTCACACCTACCACAGGATAGGTATCAAAGGCGGGATGCGAATAATAGTATTCTAACATCGGATCTCCGTTATGATATGTAAAATCCTTTTTCCAAACAGTTGTATCAGGATGATACTTAGCCATAATTTCTTCTTCACCAAGTACCGACAATGAATCGGTCATCAATGAACTTACAAATTGGCGATACTCATGGTTTGTCACTTCGGTATCATCCATGTAAAACGATGTAATCGTCACACGGCGATTGAAGTTAACTTGCGTAGCAGCTACATCTTCATCAGCTTGCCCCATCATAAATGAACCCGAAGGAATCAATACCATCCCATAAGGAGTGTCTTGCTTATAATCTTTACGACCCATTGCAATTACTTCTCCATTGCGAACGCCAACTTCCTGTTTGGCCCCTTTTTTGCCTCCTTTCCCGCCTTTGCTGTTTTTGCCGCCAAATTTATCTTTAATAAAACCGCAGCTTTGCAGCATCACCGCTACCATTACAATCCAAGCTCCTTTGGTGGCATAGCCGAAAAATACCCTTTTGCTCATGGTTGATTCCCTTTAAATTCAAAATTTCAGTATAGAAACGAAGTTCTACGTGTTTATTGTGTGCTTTTTTTTAAAATTTCTCTCTTTTTCGGCCAACTAAGGCCTATCCAATTATCAAAAATCCCAAAAACTGCCCAAAAATACTAAAAAACTGGCAATTTTTTATCAAACGGTCATCTGTGGTCTTACAATAATTCTGCCAAAGAATAAACTCCTTAAAAAAAGTTTTAAGTTTTGTCAAACTTTTTAAAGAACATAACAAGTTTTGGAAAGTTTATTCAATATCTAAATCTTGGTGTGCGTACTGGTGTATTTTTTCCTTTTTTTAGCGCAGGAAGAGCATAAGACAACATTATTTCATAAGAGGCGGGGGCTTTAATATCTCGGCTACGTCCTACCAAATCTACGGCTCCTCCTATTCTTAAAGCCTGATTTTCTAAAAGGTTAATTCCTGCAATAATATTGTATGAATCTTGAAGGCGATAAGTAACCCCTCCAAATATCCAATCATTCCAAGTAGCCAATACCCCTCCCTCAACCGACAATGTTTTAGGACTAAAACCGAGTGGTGTTTTAACAAGTACCAACGGCTGTACCTCTAATCCATAGATAGGTTCTAAGCGGTAGCCCGCAGTAATATAGGCATTGGGTGCCAGCGCATTGTTAGCATCGCCGCTTAGGCTAAATTTTGGCCTATTTATATGATTTACACTCGCTCCAATATAGAAAGTAGTGGCATCATAAAAAGCCCCTAAAGTAATATCAGGCTGTGTCTGACCTAAACGCCCTGTGGGGATAAGTGGGTCGCCAGGTTCTCGGGC
>JBDHXS010000107.1:0-13987 GCA_039810845.1 Runella sp.
CTTTGGTCCTGGAAATTATCAAGCTACTATTCGAGATGCAGCTGGCAATGTCTATTTTACGCCTTTTATTACCGTTCCTAATGACATTCAGAGTTCACCTGTCAGCATCACAGTAGATGGAAAACTTCCCCTTTGCCAAGGTAGCAGCATAGGGCTTATTTCAAGTAGTAATATTGATAATAATTGGAATACTGGTGCTACCAGCAAACGTATCGAGGTTTCGGCAGGTGGTACCTATTCCGTTTCTACTAAAAATTTATATGGCTGTTCTACCTCAGCCACTATAAGCGTTACTACCGTTACTTCCCCCCCCCCAGCGAAGCCTACCATTACCCCTTCTGGTTCGCTTTCATTTTGTCAGGGTGGGGCTGTCAAACTTGCCTCTTCTGATGGAAGCGAATATCGCTGGTCTACAGGAGAACGAATTCGTGAAATAGTAGTCCTTAATAGCGGAACGTATGAAGTACGCGTATTGGATTCACAGGGATGTATTTCTGAACCAGCCAGTGTAAGTGTGCAGGTTAATATGCCCCCTGCTGCTCCGAGTATTACAGCATCTGGAAATACAACTTTCTGCGAAGGTGGACAAATTACCCTGTCGTCCAACTATGTCAGTGGAAATATTTGGAATACAAACGAGCAAACAAAAGACATCATTGTGACTCGTTCGGGAGCTTACAATGTACGTTTTCGAGATACCAATGGCTGTGATGGTATTTCTAATACAATTATCGTTAGGGTCAATCCACTTCCTTCAGCTCCGACAATTACCCGCGAGCGACCTGTTGTTTTTTGTGAGGGTGATAGTACCGTTTTAACTTCCAGTAGCTCAACTCAATACAATTGGAATAACGGTGCCCGTAGTCGTCGTATAACCATTCTAACAGCAGGAAGTTTCTCATTGACCGTTACGGATGGAAATGGATGTACTTCTTTGACTTCTGAAATAGTCACTGTCAAGGTCAACCCTCTGCCAGTTGCTCCTATAATTTCTGCTGACCGCGCCCCAAACATCTGCGAAAACGAAGTTATTACTCTTACTTCTTCTTCGCAAGCGGGTTATGGTTATATTTGGAGTAATGGCCAAACTACGCGTAGTGTAACCGTAAATCTTACGGGACGCTATTCTGCTCGCACTACCGATGTTAATCAATGCCAATCTCCTTCTTCTAATGTTATCTCTGTCAGTGTCAATTCTTTGCCTACAAAACCTATTATTACAGCTCAAGGTCCTACTACCTTTTGTGAGGGTGGGCGTGTAGTATTGTCAACCAATTATGAAACGGGGCTGTCTTGGAGCAATTTTCAAACTACCCAGGCGGTTATAGCAACCACGGGTGGAGAGTATCGGGTTCGTTACCGCGACAACAATGGATGTGAATCTGTTTCAGATGCCTTTCTGGTAAAAGTCAATCCACTTCCCCCCTCTCCTACTGTTACCAATGAACGGCCAACTACTTTCTGCTTGTATGACAATACAATTTTGACTATTACTTCGAGTGGGAGTATTTTTGAATGGAGTAATGGAGAACGCGGACGCAGTATGAAAACGTACAGTGCAGGCGATATTACGGCTACTGTATTTGAGCCTTCAACGGGCTGTACTTCACTGCCTTCCACACCTATTCGTATCATAGTCAATCCTATTCCAGAGAAACCTTCGATTACAGTAAGTGGGCCAACTACTATTTGTGCTGATAAAACCGTAACTCTATCTGCACCAGAATCGAGTAGCTACCAATGGTCAAATCAAGCCATTACACGCAATATTTCGGTCAATCTAGCAGGAAGTTATACCTTGGTCGTTCGGAACCAATTTGGCTGTTTATCGCCTGAATCAGAGCCTGTTTCAATCAAAGTAAATCAACTTCCGCCCGCTCCGTCGGTCATTGCCGAAAGCCGAACTACCTTTTGTGAAGGAGAGCAGGTCGGGTTAAGAGTAGAAACGATTTACGATGCTTTTTGGAACACAGGTGAATCAACAAAACGGATTATAGCAAAGCAGTCAGGAAATTATGCCGTTCGAGTAAGCGACGAGATTGGTTGCCAATCTCCATTTTCAGGAGCCGTGAGGGTAGAAGCAAAAACCCTCCCCCCCACTCCAGTTATCCAAAAAGCGGGAATTTATACACTTCAGGTTAGTAATGCCGCACCGTCAGCGGTATATTCATGGAAAGTAAATGGCGGAGATTTTAACGGAACGTCATCGGCAATAAAAGCCAATCAAACGGGAGCCTACACAGTAACTGCTTCTATCCAGCATAGCTCTACATTAGCCTGTACTTCCAAAACATCTGCTCCCTATAATTTTGTATTAGATGCAGATACAGGACTTGGTGTTTATCCTAATCCCAGTTTAGACGGAAAAGTGACGATAGAAGCCCTTGAGAATTTGACCGATGCTACCATTACTTTATATGATATGACAGGTAAACCAATTCAGACAATATTTGTACCTATTTTAAGTGGGCAAAAGCAATTGGATTTTACGAAAGTACCTATCGGAACCTATCATTTGCGGGTACGTACCAAAGAATTTAATCAAAACAAGAAAATTGTTATCAATCAACCATGAGATTATTTGCCCTAATTGGCTACCCTTTAACTCATTCATTTTCTAAGAAATATTTCACCGAAAAGTTTGAAAGAGAAGGAATAAGCAACTGTTGTTATGAATTGCTTGAACTACCTGATTATAAAGACTTTTCTAACCTAATTGCTTCACATCCAGATTTGGTGGGATTAAATGTTACTATTCCTCATAAGCAAAACATCATTCCATTCTTAGATGAATTGGATACGGCTTCTGCCGCACGCATTGGAGCCGTCAATACCATCAAAATACTTGCTGATGGGCGATTGAAGGGTTATAATACTGACTATTATGGCTTTAGGTTTTCTTTGGAGCAATGGTTGCAGTCATCAAATGTAAGCATTGAAGGGTTGAAAGCACTGGTTTTGGGCAACGGTGGTGCTGCGAAGGCCGTTTTTGCAGCATTGGAAGACATACAGATTTCCTATCAAATTGTATCTCGTCAAAAAACAGCCTCTACTATCAGTTACGAAGACCTTACAAAAGACGTAATCGCATCTCATCAACTCATCATTAATACCTCTCCCGTAGGCACATACCCAAAAGTAGATGAATGTCCTACGATTTCATACGAGTGGCTCAATGAAAAGCATTTGTTGTACGATTTGGTTTATAATCCTGCCGAAACACTCTTTCTAAAAAAAGGGAAAGAGCAAAATGCACATACGCACAATGGATTGGAAATGCTGCGGCTACAAGCCGAGAAAGCATGGGAAATTTGGAACACGCTCTGAGTAAGCACATATTGTACGTCACTCACAAAAATTAAAAACAAATGCTCCGTCGCCGCGATTTTCTGAAACTCTCTATTGGTTTGGTAGCCATTGGTTGCCAGAAACCTACCGCCAAAAATACCAAATCTCTCCGTTTTGCAGTAGCTTCTGATGGGCATTATGGTCAGCCCAAAACTGACTTTCGGACTTATCATGAAAATATCATCAAAAACTTAAAAAAGGAACATGCGGAAAGACGGCTGGATTTTGTGGTTTTCAATGGGGATTTATTTCACGATGATGTAAAATTTTTACCCGAAGTCAAGCAGGTTTTTGAAAGTCTTGGCCTCCCCTATTATGTCACACGAGGAAATCATGACCACGTCACACCCGAGCAATGGCAGCAAACATGGGGATATGGTCTCAATCATGCGGTAGAACTTGGCAAAAATGCCATTATTTTAGCTGATACCTCTAATGAAAAAGGCGAATACCTATGTCCAGACATTCTCTGGATAGACCGCCAATTGGCAGGTTTTACAAAAAAGGAAAATGTGTTTTTGTTTATGCACATTCCTGCCAAAATGTGGTCAGAACATGGCACTCAATGTCCCGAATTGGAGAGAACACTGACCAAGTATCCAAATCTCAAAGCAATGTTTCATGGCCACGACCACGCCATTGATACAGGGAAAACTACCTCCAAGCCTGCATTTTTTGACGGTCATTTTGGGGGAAGTTGGGGGGTAGATTACCGCGGATATCGCATTGTAGAAACACGCCCTACAGGACAATGCTATACGTATCAATTTAACCCTGAGAAACAAGCCAAAATCAACGAGCAGATTTTTTAGAAATTTGTAGAAACAAAGCACACAATTGGGTTGTTTTAAAGATGTTGTACTTTTGTAACAATCTCTTTTGCGTGTATTTTCATAAAATCCTGCTTTATCAGCATGAAGACATTCCACATCCCAGAGTTTTATCGCAGCCAAATTATTAGTCCCATCAAAGAATTACGCCGTAAAAATGACAAATTGAAACGTGATTTCTCACCTACCATCTTGGACTTTGGCCCAGTTAAGTTCTTGATTGCCCGTCATTTCGGTTTTTGCTATGGGGTTGAAAATGCCATTGAAATTGCTTACAAAGCCATTGCGGATAATCCCAACAAACGCATTTTTTTGTTGAGCGAAATGATTCACAACCCAGATGTTAATCGGGACTTGCTGTCGCGTGGGGTACGTTTTTTGATGGAAACAACGGGGCGTCAGATTATTCCATGGGAAGAACTCAAACCAGAAGACATTGTGATTGTGCCAGCCTTCGGCACAACTGTAGAAATTCAAAATCGGCTTCAATTGCTGGGAATTGACGCGTATAAGTACGATACTACTTGCCCGTTTGTGGAAAAAGTATGGAATCGGGCTTCTCAAATCGGACAAAAGAAATATACGATTGTTGTACATGGTAAGCCCTTGCACGAAGAAACGCGTGCTACGTTTTCGCACAGTAAAGAAAATGCACCGACGGTCGTAGTTAAAAACCTAAAACAGGCCGAACGATTAGCACGTTACATTATAGGAGAAGCAGCTAAAGACGATTTTTTTGAGGAGTTTAGCGGTCAATATTCCGTGGGCTTTGACCCAGACCAAGATCTGCAACGTATTGGGGTAGTAAACCAAACCACGATGTTGGCATCTGATACTCAAGGCATTGCAGATTACCTTAAAAACGTAATGATCAACCATTATCAACTTACGCCTAATGAAGTAGAAGATCGTTTTGCCAATACCCGCGACACGCTATGCTATGCGACTAACGACAACCAAGATGCGACGTACGGGCTATTGACGCAAGAAGCTGATTTTGCAGTAGTAGCAGGGGGATACAATAGCTCCAATACATCACATATTGTAGAATTGTGCGAACAAAAACTACCTACTTATTTCATCGAATCAGCCAATAAAATTTTAAGCCGCCAACTGATTACTCATTATAATCTTCACACCAAAAAAGAAGAAACAACAGAAAATTATATTCCACAAAAAGAGCAAGTTACCATTATGCTCACTTGTGGGGCTTCTTGCCCAGATGCAATTATTGAAGGGGTTTTGATACGCCTATTGTCTTTTTTTCCTGATGCCAAGCCGATTGAAGAAGTAATGAGAGCATTTGTATAAGTTGCTACACCGCATACTCTTCTTCCTTGACCAAAAAATCCTGATAAGTCAGCTTGATTCCTTCTTCCAAGCTGTAACGATGTTTCCAACCCATATTGTGCAGGCGCGATACATCCATAAGTTTGCGAGGTGTGCCATCGGGTTTGTCAGTGTTCCAGCGCAACTCCCCTTCATAACCTATGGTTTGTCGAATAAGCTCGGCTAAGTTTTTAATCGAAATGTCTTCTCCTACACCAATGTTTACAAATAGCTCTTCGTCATAGGTTTTCATCAGATAAACGCAAGCGTCGGCTAAATCATCTGCATGGAGAAATTCTCGTAGCGGTGAGCCAGTACCCCACAACTCCACAAAAGGTTTCCCTTCGGTTTTTGCTTCGTGAAATTTCCGAATCATGGCTGGCAATACATGCGAACCAGTCAAATCATAATTGTCGTTAGGGCCATAAAGATTAGTGGGCATGACCGAAATAAAATTACAACCGTATTGTTTGCGGTACGATTCACACATTTTAATGCCCGCAATTTTGGCGATGGCATACGGTTCGTTGGTGTATTCGAGCGGCCCCGTCAACAAATAATCTTCTTTGAGGGGTTGAGGGGCCATTTTAGGATAAATACAGGAAGAACCCAGAAACATCAGCTTTTTTACACCCGTCAGATAGGCATTATACTTCACATTATTTTGAATCTGTAAGTTTTCGTAAAGAAAATCGGCTCGATACACGTTATTGGCCATAATACCGCCCACTTTTGCTGCCGATAAAAACACATACTCAGGCTTCTCAGCGGCAAAAAAATCAATGACAGCCTGTTGGTTGCGTAAATCTAACTCACGAGAGGTGCGTACAATGATATTTTGGTAGCCTTCTGATTCTAAACGGCGTACCAAAGCAGAGCCTACCATTCCTCGGTGACCCGCTACATAGATTTTTGCATTTTTTTCCATACCACAAAAATAACTAAACCTAATGAGGTTTCAAGCTGTTCATTCCTCAAACCATACCCGAAAACTTGCGGCGCGGTCTTTACTGATGACTATTTCTTCTTTGGAGGGAACACTCAGTACAAGTTCGATTTTGCCCGAATAATGCGTGCGATAACTCTCAATTGCCTCTTTTCGGACGATATATTGCCGATTGGCACGCACAAACTGAACAGGGTCAAGGAGCTCTTCTATTTCGTCGAGCGATTGGTAATCGGTAATGAGACGTTGGTGGTCGGTGGTCACCAGCCAAATGACTTCATCACGGACAAAATAGGCAATGCGAACATCAGCCACCGCGACTACCGAACGTTGGTGGTGGGCCGTAAAGCGATGTTTGTATTTCTTTTGAGAATGAGGTTTCAAGTCATTCAGTAAGTCCCGAAGTTGTGAAGGGAAAAAGTCGGTGGAGGTAGTCTTTTGCCAACGCTGAAATTTATCAAAAGAGGCTGTAAGCTCTTGTTTATCAATGGGTTTTAGTAAATAGTCGATACTGTTAAGCTTAAATGCCCGAATGGCGTATTCGTCGTAGGCGGTTGTGAAGATGATGGGACAATGGAGCGTTCGTTCTTGAAAAATATCAAAACTAACGCCATCTGCCAACTGAATATCTGCCAAAATTAAATCAGGTTCAGCGTGTTCGTCAAACCATTTTAACGCATTTTCGACACTAGTCAAAGGGCCATGCAAAAGGGCGTTGGGAAGGAGCTCTCTCACGAGTTTTTCGATATTTTTGGCCACCAAAGGCTCATCTTCAATGATTAAAATGTTCATAGTGGAGGATTTAATCAATCAACGGAACGTAAGCGACAAATTTTCCATTGAGTTCAATGGTTTCAAATGAGCTATTGGTAAGAAAACTGTAGAGTGTACGGAGATTTTGCAGGCCCTGTTGGTTCGAGGTTTCTACTTTTTTTTTGAGTTGTAGGTTGTTCTCTACTTTCAGGTAAGTCCCATCCGTACTGATACGAATCGTCAGGGGGCGTTCTTGGCTGATAATGTTATGTTTGAGCGCATTTTCAATTAAGATTTGCAGCGTAACGGGAACAATTTTTTTATCATAACTATCTGATTGAATCTGAAAATCAATGAATAATGTGCTTTCAAAGCGTGTTTTGAGCAAAAAAACGTAATTTTTGATAAACTCTAACTCAGTTTGAAGAGGAACCACTTCCTTGTCTTTGTGCTGCAAAACGTAGCGAAAAACCTTGGATAATTGTTGTAAAAATTGTCGGGCAAGTTCGGGGCTATCTTGGATGAGGCTATCGAGGGAGGTTAGGCTATTGAACAGAAAATGGGGATTCAACTGATTTTTGAGGTTGTCGAATTGCACTTGGGCTTTTTCCTTTTCTAGTTCGGCCGCCCGCAGTGCATTTTCGCGCCATTTACGAAACAAATACTCGGCCAAGTGAAGTACATTCAGTAAAACTACCACCACAAATTGGGCAAAATAACCCGCTACTTGCGCCAAAGTTGTGTATTGTTTGTTGATAATGTCTTCAAAATTAAACAAGCTCACCACCTGCCGCATAACAAACCAAGAAAGCATGTAAACGATTCCAAAGGTGATTAATACTTGAGGAATAATGCGTAAAAAAATGCCGCGTTCATAAGGGAAAATTTTGTCTAAATAACGGTGGAATTGACTAAAAAATCCCCACGAAATAGTCATCATACTCCCCGAAATCAGCATCAAAACAAGGTTGATATGCCATTGGATACCAAACACATACCATCGCATGAGAAAAGACAAAGAAAGCAAAACGGCGATTACCGTGGCTATAATGCGGGTTTGGGGAGATAATTTGGCGAACATTCAACAGAATTTTTGTCAAAGGAAAAAAGTTAGTCTTTAACCACCAACAGTTGGTTTACAAAGTCCCTAAAAATCGACTGGAAACGGAATTAAACGCACATGACTACTATATTTGTAAAAATTCGACAATCACTATGGCACTTATCAAATCTGTTCGCGGGCTTTCTCCAAAATATGGTTCAACGTGTTGGTTTGCCGACAACGCTACGGTGGTCGGGGAGGTCATCATGGGCGAACATTGTACGGTTTGGTTTAATGCCGTCGTACGCGGCGACGTCAACACCATTCAGATGGGCGACTATGTCAATATCCAGGATGGGGGGGTGATTCACTGCACTTACCAAAAGACCAAGACGATTATTGGCAATCACGTTTCTATTGCTCACAACGCCATTGTGCACGGCTGTACGATTGAAGACAAGGTGTTGATTGGAATGGGGGCGATTGTGATGGACAATGTACACATCGGAACAGGCTCCATCATTGCCGCAGGAGCCGTAGTTACCCAAGGAAAAGTAATTCCTCCAGGGACGATTTGGGCAGGAAACCCCGCCAAATACCTCAAAGATGTCACGCCTGATTTGGGTGAAGTATTTATGCGCACCGCCAACAATTACGTCATGTATGCGGGTTGGTTTCGGGAGGGGGAGGAGTAAGTTGACTACCTGAATATTTTTTCCAACACCGCCTCAAAGCCCTCAAAAATCACTGATTGGGCAGGAGTTTTGTCATAAATTCCACCTAATTGGTATTGGCCATTTTCGAGATAATAGATGTGAGTTGGTTTTTTTCCATTCAGTATAAGAGTACCACTAATGCCATACCTATCTGACTTAATCACAGTGTAGATTATTTCTCAAAAACTGCCTTACTTTACGGTTTAAATCAAAAGCCGATAAAAGTGTTCTTTCTATGACAATACAGCCACCTAAAGCCAACAAAAAGCCCCATTCATTAGAAATTCATAACGATGTTCGCGTTGATAACTATTACTGGCTACGCGACCGCGAAAACCAAGAAGTTATCGACTACCTCACGGCCGAAAATGCTTATACGGAGGCAATGATGGTACCTTTCAAAGAGTTGCGGGAGGCATTGTTTGTGGAGATGAAATCAAGAATCAAAGAGCAGGACGAATCGGTGCCGTACAAAGACGGGAACTATTGGTACTATTACCGCTACGAACAAGGCGGCGAGTATCCGATTTATGCACGAAAGTACCAAACGCTGGATGCCGAGGAAGAAATCATGCTCAACCTCAACGAATTGGCTGAGGGTCAATCGTACTATAATGCTACTTTCCCCGAAATCTCCGACAACGAAGAAATCGCCGCTTTTGGGGAAGATACCGTGAGTCGGCGGTTATATACATTGCGCTTTAAAAACCTCAAAACGGGAGAGTTATACCCCGAGGCAATTCCAGATACCGAAGGTGGAAACTATGCGTGGTCGGCGGATAATCAGACCGTTTTTTACATCCGTAAAGACCCCGAAACTTTGCTTGGCTATCAAGTGTGGCGGCACGTACTCGGTACCAAGTCCGAGGAAGATGTGTTGGTTTTTGAGGAAGAAGACGACCAATTCTATTTGGGGCTTCACCGCATGAAATCAAAAAAATACATTGCGATTTCGTCAGACCAAAATGGCGTGATGACCGAGTATTTGCTACTCCCCGCCGATGCGCCCACGGCCGAATTTAGGTCATTTTTACCGCGCCAACGGGGGCATGAGTATTCTGTGGATCATTTTGAAGACCGTTTTTACATCCGAACCAACCTAAACGGGGCGTTCAATTTTTGCTTGATGCAAGTAGCCGAAGCAGCTCATGCCGATACAACGCAGTGGCAAGTGGTAATTCCACACCGTGAAGAGGTGTATTTTGAGGGATTGGAAGTGTTTCGGAATCATTTGGTGGTGCAGGAGCGTTCGGAGGGATTGCTGCATATACGTGTAATAAATCAACAAAACCAAACGGAGCATTACCTCAATTTTGGCGAAGCGGCCTACACGGCTTACGTGGGTACAAACCCCGATTTTGACACCACTACTTTGCGCTACGGCTATACTTCGCTCACGACCCCGAGTAGCACGTTTGATTATGACATGGAAGCCCGCGAGCGGGTGTTGCTCAAACAACAAGAGGTGTTGGGGGAATTTAACAAAGACGATTACCAGACTGAGCGCTTGTTTGCTCCTGCTCTCGATGGCGCTTTGGTGCCGATTTCGGTTGTTTATAAAAAAGGATTTGTGAAGGACGGAAACGCGCCTTTGCTCCAATACGCCTACGGTTCGTACGGTTATTCCATCGACCCTTCGTTTAGTGCGGCACGGTTGAGTTTGTTGAATCGTGGGTTTGCGTTTGCCATTTGTCACATCCGAGGAGGGCAAGAAATGGGGCGGAATTGGTACGAAAATGGTAAAATGCTGCACAAGAAAAATACCTTCACCGATTTTATTGATTGCGCTCAATTTCTGATTCAAGAAAAATGGACGTCGTCGGCAGGGCTTTTTTCCATGGGGGGAAGTGCGGGTGGATTGTTGATGGGCGCGGTGGCCAACATAGCGCCTGCGCTATACCGTGGCATGGTGGCTCAAGTGGCGTTTGTGGACGTAGTTACGACCATGCTCGACGAAAGTATTCCGCTCACGACAGGCGAGTACGAAGAATGGGGAAACCCGAATGAACAGGTGTATTACGACTACATGAAATCGTACAGTCCCTACGACAACGTAACGGCGCAAGCTTATCCCAACATGCTCGTCACAACAGGCTTACACGATTCGCAAGTGCAGTACTGGGAACCTGCCAAATGGGTGGCCAAACTGCGCGAATTGAAAACGGATGACCACCTCCTTCTATTTCACTGCGACATGGATGCAGGCCACGGTGGTGCTTCGGGGCGCTTCAAACGCCTGAAAGACATTGCATTGGAGTATGCGTTTATGCTGAGTTTGGTGAAAAATCAGGAATAACATGATAATCGGTTTAAACGCGCATAGTCCAGAATTTCATTAATAAACCTCTCTAATAAGTGCTAAAGCACAACGGGGCAGTCCGCTGTCCATATCTTTGAAGCTCATTGAAACTGTTGGAAAAACGGAGCGCCCAAGCCGTACAATTTTGAGTAGCTGTTTGACAGGTGAACATATTGTTAGTAGCCAAAAATACAAAAAGAATAGCAGACGAAAAACCAAGCTTCATCTGCCATTGCTGCATCAATTTAACCGTAAGATATTTGCTTTACCCCAAGCTTTCGAATCGTCCTACGATTTCACCCTAATGACAAACTCAATATTAAGAAAAAACAGTGCGAATAACATTTTATAATACCTTATAAAAAACCGATACCTAACATTGAAGCATCGGTTTTACAGTCACATCGTTTGTATAAAAAAAGCTACATACAAAACACGATGCCAATCCTTAAAAACTCATTAAGAAGCCCTTAAAAAGTCTTTAAAACCTATTTGTTTTGATAGGGCAATATTACCGTAAAAACATTTGAGCGGCTGGAAACATGGGAATAAACAGAAATATCACCACTATGAAGTTTAACGATTCGCTCTACCAACGATAGCCCTACCCCATACCCTTTGATATTAGATGTATTCTCCCTACGATAAAACGGCTGAAAAATCAATTTCATTTCTTCGGGCGCAATCACCTCTCCAATATTGTGAAAATCAACTCGTATGGCCTCCATTAGAAAATCCACCTTTACATTTACGTGTGCATCTTTCGAAAATTTGCACCCATTTTCCATTAGATTAACAAAAGCTGTTTTCAGTAATTGGGGATTACCATTGACCATTAACTGATTTTCATTGTTGATGTCTTGACCGAAATGTACCGTAACTAAATACTTTGGTTCAGCATACATCAGTAGGGTTCGGGCATCCCAAAGCACTTCATCAACGCGAACTTGCCCATAAATTACTCGCCGAGCTTCGTCATTTACCTTAGCAAGTTCGAGTAGCGTCTCTGCCAGCTGACCTAATTCTCTAATATCCTCTCGCACCGAAACTACCAATGATTGATACTCTTCAATACTACGATCTTTGAGCATAGCCACGTCCAACTGAGTCCCCATACGCATGAGTGGGTTTTTTAGTTCATGTGATACGTTGGAAATGAATAAATTTTGTAGTCGAAATACTTCGGCCAAACGTCCCAACAAGTCATTGAAAGTCAGCGCCAACTGTCCAATTTCATCATTGGGATTCTCGACAATGAGCGATTGATCCAATTGATTAGGAAACAGCAATTTTACTTGTTTGATTATCCTCAAAATAGGCGAAAGCGCCTCACTGGCAAAATACCAACCTACTGCTGCTACTACGGCCACTACAATAAAAAAAAGCCAAGTTAAAATACGTCGCAAACTTTGAAGGCTTTCCTTACCCCAACGGTCTTCAGCGCCTATGATGGTAACCACCTGATTTTTACGGTCGTTGTGGTCATTATAAAGAATACCAATGACCTTATGGACACCATCCATAAAACGAACTTCTTTTTCCCTGCGAATACGATTAAACAAATCGGGGCTTATAGAATAATTCGTTGTATCATTGCTGGTGTAGATTTCTCGGTTTTGCTCATCGTAAATGACCAAGTTTTCGTTAAAAAAAACATCATAGTTGGTCCGATCAATTTTTTTTAGCAAAGCCGAATCCACTTCCGATACTTTCACAAATAGCTCAGTAGTTGTCAGGGCTTTTTTTTCTAAGCGTCCATAAAAATCTTCTTCTACGTAATTTACGCGTAAGCTATAAATGGTCAGAAAAGTAAGTAATAGAATACCCGAAACCAGCAGCGTAAATTGCAACGTTAGGCGAGTACGAATATTCATTAGTCATCAAGTTTTAAAACATACCCCACCCCATAGATAGTATGAATGAGCTTTTTAGGAAAATCTTTATCTATTTTCTTCCGTAACAATGTAATATAAACTTCAATGACATTGGTTCCTGTATCAAATCGAATATCCCAAATTTTTTCGGCAATATCTACCTTACTAAGCACTCGCCCTTGGTTTCTTAAAAGATACTCCAACAAAGCATACTCCTTGGCAGTAAGATCTATACGTTTGTTGGCACGTTGCACTGTACGCGTATGGAAATTTACTTCCAAATCAGCATAAATAAGGGTATTAGACACAGTTTGAGTCACCACTTCCAATGTACGGTTAAGTAAAGCTCGAATACGAGCCAATAGCTCCGAAAAATCAAACGGTTTCACTAAATAATCGTCGGCACCTGCATCAAACCCCAATAATTTTTCTTGTATTGACCCCAAAGCCGTAAGCATTATCACAGGAGTGCGAATACCTTCTTGTCGGAGCGTTTGGCAAAATTGTACCCCGTTCATACCTGGGACAATAATATCGGTTACGATAAGATCATAAAAGTGTCTCTTTGCTAAAATTTTACCAATCAACCCATCGTAGGCAATATCTACCTCATAGCCATTTTCTTCTAAACCCTGCCGAATAGATTGCAATGTTTTTATATCGTCTTCAATAAGCAAAAGCTTCATAATCGTATAGGTTGAATTACAAAAAACAGCATGAATTCTTAAAAAGTCGTTAAAGAGCTTCAAAAAGAGTTCTTTGATAATCTTTATCAAGGTACTTATTTGTGATTCTGAGAGGCACGAGTATTTTATTAAATCATGAAAAAGCTCATCAAAACCAGTCCACT
>JBDHXS010000108.1:0-13935 GCA_039810845.1 Runella sp.
CTTAAAGACCACGGCGTAAGCATTTGGGACGAATGGGCGGATGCCGAAGGCAATTTAGGCCCTGTATATGGCAAACAATGGCGTAGTTGGGAAGCCCCAGACGGGCGGGTGATTGACCAATTTCAGGATGTGTTGAAGCAACTCAAAAATAGTCCAGATTCTCGTCGAATCATTGTATCGGCTTGGAATCCTGCTGATTTGAATAAAATGGCGTTGAGCCCCTGCCATGCTTTATTTCAGTTTTATGTAAGCCCCCCAGCCCCCGAAGGGGGAGGAAGTAAACTCTCTTGTCAATTGTACCAACGTAGTGCCGATGTGTTTTTGGGCGTGCCTTTTAATATTGCCAGTTATGCTTTGTTGACGATGATGGTTGCGCAAGAATGTGGTTTTGAATATGGCGATTTTATTTGGACGGGCGGCGATACACATATCTATTCAAACCATTTGGAACAGGTTGAATTACAGCTCTCGCGCGAATTGCGCCCTTTGCCCACTATGAAAATGAATCCCGAAGTGAAAAGCGTTTTTGACTTTAAATTTGAGGATTTTACACTTGAAAACTACAACCCTTGGCCTGCCATTAAAGCGCCAGTGGCGGTGTAGTTAAGGTATTAATTCCTCCACATACAGCGCGTTGCCGTCGGCGGTGCGCTGTATTTTTTTTCCATTGATGGTAGTAGAGAAAGCAACAGACTCAAAGGCGTCGGCAAAATTGTCCTGAAACAACAGCAAACTTTTGCCTGTTTTTGGGTTTTTCCATACTTGCAGCCATGGTTGATTATACTTGAAAGCCCGCGCAAACTCTCCCGTGTCGTTTTGCCATTCGGCTTCTGTGGCTTTTTGATTGCTACGCTGATAGGTAAAATCGTAGCTTTCGCGCGTTTGAGTACCGTCTAAAATGCTTTGATATTTGGCAAAAAGTTCATGTGCTTGCACCATCGCAGCTACTCCAAGGGCGTCTTTTCCCATGTAGTCTTCTCCCAAAGTTGGGCAAGGAGGTTGGTCAGGACCTTGGTATTCATAGACAAAATAGCCGCCTGTATTTTGCGAAACGCACGATAAGTTTCCGTTGATTTTAGAATATCTCAGTGCTTGGTAGGGATTGTATGACTGCCCAAAAATCCAGTAGTTAGTATAAAAAACGCGGGGATTGCAGAGGTGAACAAAGACCGCATCGCGCACTAAATTAATGGGGTACATTACCCGATTATCGAGTTGGCGAATATAACCTTTGGTGCCATTGCCTATCGGAAAACGCCGCGTAATACTACGTCGGGCATCAACAGGTTTGTCTTCATAAGGCCAAAAGAAATTGAGGAATTTGACATTGGAAGGTGCGGTAAGCGACTTTAAATTGAGCATATCCAAGGATCTTAAATACCAATTGACGGGTGCTTTCCAGACATGGGCGGGCTGGTCTGCGGCATCATTGGTGTTGACAGTCATGCTGGTATAACCAAAACCCGTCATTAGTACAGTGGGAGAGGGGAGTTGGACGTTTTGAATGGCTTTGACGTTTTGATGAATGGCCAAATAATCATCAATGTTCTTTTTGTCGGTACTCCAACTATCATTGGCGTAGCCGTCGAGCTTGAAGATTTTTCCTTGAAATGTAAATGTCAGCGGCTCGCCAATCCAGGAGAAAAACAGCTTGCCGTGTTTTTTGTAGATTCTGTCCGATAAATCATACATCGTTTTCCGAAAATTAGGGTCACTCATGTCCCATTGCCAACCCTCGGAAGTTGGGTTACCAGGCTCAAAATCAACAGCAAATACGCTGGAAGGTATCCGCTTGGCCAGCCAATCTGCTGCTTGGTCAAGTTGACGGGTATCAAATTTTGTAATGCCTTGACGACCTTTTGGACGAACGTGTTGCATCAGTTCTACCACTTCGCCTGCATACATTAGCCGAAATTTATCCTCGTTGACATGCCAACCGACTTTCCGTAAATTCTGAACGGGTTCATCCATAGGGCGGGATTCTGAACCGTATTTTTTATTGGGCAAAAGTGTGAAAGCGGGGGTTTGCTTAAAAATTCCAATGTCGCCGACAGCTTTGTTGTTGGGCCAAAGTGGTTGGGTGTAGGCAAGTTTTGTTGAGGTACTTTTTAAGGAGTCTTTTACCCAAAATATCAATTCTGCGGCGGCGGCATATTTTGTTTTTCCTGCTGCCACATTGAGGGCCGAAGACAGCCAACTTTCACTATTTACGTTGGTTACCTCAGTTATGTATTTGACTACGTGAACCCAACGGTTAGGTACAATGGGCTGTTGCGTAAGCCAACGTGCATCCATACGATTGACAGTGCCGTTGACAGTGTAATAGGCTACACGATTGGGTTCGAGTTTGGCATCATCTACCAAATAAAGCTGATTATCCGTTCGGCGTTCGAGGCGTAGTTTTATTTGATTGTCTTCGTAGTGATTGGGGTCAGGTTCGTATTCAAAATAGACAATCGAGGCTTTGGCATTGGGAAGGGCTTTTAAGGGAGGCGTGACTGGTAAAAGGACGGGATTTTGTTCAATGGTATTGTGTTTTAAGAAAAAAAACACGGCTACGATTACACTCGTTACTATCCCTATTTTTACCATATTTTTCACGAAAGAATTTCCTTCAGGTTGTGCAAATAAAGTCTCACTGTTTCTAACTGTTCAATCACCCGATTTATTTTATTGCGTTGGCTACGCCCTGATTCGATCATTTGGCGTGCTGCTGCCAATTTATGTTTTTTATGCTCAACTAAATACACAATTTCGTCCAAAAGTTCAATATCAGCGCGGGTATAGATGCGGTCACCGCTGCGTTTTTCGGGACGAAGCATTGGAAAAACTGTTTCCCAATAACGTAGCTTAGAAGGCTCAAAGCCGTAGCGAGCCGCTACTTCATTGATGTCGGAATAGAATTTAGCTTCGTCGTAAATGGGTTTGGAAATATCTTTTGCCATAAAGGTCAATTGTTACTATAATACTTCAAATAGGTCGTCAATCGTTCGTAGTTTTGGAACTCTGTTTCGTTCGCAAACTTACCCAAATAATCTCGATAAATGTCTTCAAGCTGTTGGTAACGAGGGTTATCGTTGAGTTTTGCGGCAATCAGCCCCTTGTAGCAACGGTGGATTTGGTTGTAAAGGTATTTGGAAGGTTTATGAGGAAAGCTATTGAGGATGCGATCTATGTCTGAGAGTTTGATAACTGAGTTTAGAAAGCTAAATCCTGAATAGGTCATAAATTCTTTGATAGCGTCGCAGTTATCTGCCAGGTCATCGTCATTTTGGATTTTATAGCGAAAATACCTCACATCGTTGTATTTGCCAGTTGAGATGATTAAAGTATTGACATCGGCTCGGAAATCCACTAAATTGACGTTTAAAAACTGCTGGGCTATTTGCTCTATTTGGTCATTTCGGCAACCAATGTGTACTTCAACCCACGCATCTGTATCTTTTTCATATTCTGATACTGAAAAATGATGTTTACAAAGCCAGCGGGTGTACTTTTGCGGAATTGTTTTTTGTCTATCAGCAGCCGAAAGCCTTCTGCCTCAAAAAAATCATACAAGGCGTAATAAAGTTTGGCTTCGGTGGTCTTGATACTCATATTGTGTAATGGGCTTTGTGAAATAACTATTTCGTCGGGCAGTAAGTTTATCAATTACTAACAACTACGCAAATACTTGAATGAAACATCTTTTACTTTCTTTGCTACACCTTTCACTTAAACAAGCTTTTGTCGGCTTTGTCGTTGGTATTACATTTTCAGGTTTTGCTCAAATTCCCCTTACCCAGACCATCAGAGGGAATGTGCTGGATGGTGACAACAACCAACGATTAAGAGGGGCAAGCCTCAGACTCATTGGTTTCGACACAGGTACTATTACCGATTCAAGTGGTAATTTTCGACTTCCAGGTGTTCCTATTGGCCGATATTCGCTTCAAGTAAGTAGCGTTGGGTACGAAACGGTCATTGTTCCTGAAGTATTGTTGGAAGCAGGAAAAGAAAAAATCTTGACGATTACACTCAAAGAAACGCCTCAGCAGCTCGCCGAAACCGTCGTACGCGCTGCCCGACCACCGTCGGTCAATAGTATTCAGACCATTACCATCGAACAAACGCTTCGTTTTGCCGCCACTTTTTTTGATCCTGCCCGTTTGGCTACTTCTTTCCCTGGGGTAGTGGCTGCCAACGACCAAGCCAATGGGTTGGTCATTCGCGGAAATTCTCCTACGGGTACGCAGTGGCGGTTGGAAGGAGTCGAAATCGTAAACCCCAATCACCTCAGCAATGCAGGCACTTTCAGCGACCGCCCTACCCAAACAGGCGGCGGAACAAACATTTTGAGTGCGCAGTTAATGGAACGTGCTGATTTTATGACGGGCGCTTTTCCTGCGCAATACGGCAATGTGTTGGGAGGTGTAATGGATGTGCATTTACGAAAAGGCAATGACCAAAAGCATGAGTTTACGGGCCAAGCAGGACTTATTGGGGTGGACATTGCTGCCGAAGGCCCTATTTCGCGCAAGAATAAATCTTCCTATCTCGTCAATTATCGTTATTCTTTTACGGGACTTTTGGCGATGATGGGTATCAAATTTGGGGGCGAAGACATTCGTTTTCAGGATATATCGTTCAATCTTTCTTTCCCAACGCGCAAGACGGGGCATTTTACGGTTTTTGGCATGGCGGGAGTCAGCAGCAACGTCTTCAAAGCCGAGCGTGATACATTGTTGTGGAAGTTTCAAAAAGATGGTTTTGATATTGAGTTCAAAAATCGAATGGGAGCTATTGGACTCACGCACTCTGTTAATCTTGGGCAAAATACCACATGGAAAACCGTAGTGGCAGCTTCGGGGTTGGCTACGCGCCGCGAAGGTTACGTTTTGTCAAAAACTACCTTCAATCGCTTTTTTGTGCAGTTGGACGAATTTAGAAAAACACGATATTCAGTGGCTACGTCGCTGTCTCATAAACTCAGTGCCAATTGGCAGTTGAAAGAAGGGGCTACCGTGACCTACCAAGAAGATTCGGTACAAATCAATAACCGAGGAATTTCGGTTGGGAAGATGCAAGGGATGATTATACAGCCTTATGTTTCGGTGGTAGGGCGGTTAGCGCCCCGTCTTACGATGCAGGCGGGGGTTCATTATTTGTCTTATACTTACAATAAAACCCATTCTTTAGAACCTCGTGCATCGTTGAGGTACAATGCTTCTGAACGTACTGCTTTCACTTTGGCGTATGGTTTACACAGTCAAATGCAACTGCCGCAAACGTACTTAGCACTTCGTAATTCCGACCCAAGGTTTGATGTTTTCCCTAATGTTTTGTTAGGTTTTACGAAAGCCAACCATTACGTACTGGGGTTGGAGAAAAACTTACCCAAACAAGCTTCATTGAAAGTAGAAGCTTACTATCAATCGTTGTTTAACGTACCTGTCGCCAAAAACGACCCAATTGTGAGCTATCGAGTGATTCCAGCCTTCTCTGCGCTTAATTTGATTGAAGGTTTCACTGATGCTGAGTTGGTCAATAAAGGTACAGGCAAAAATTATGGTGTAGAGCTGACTTACCAACAGTTTTTACGTAATGATTTTTATATGCTTATTACGGGATCGTTGTATAACTCTAACTACAAAGGCCAAGATGGTATAGAGCGTAGTACGCGATTCAACGGAAACCATACGTTTAGTTTTGCGGGAGGCAAAGAGTTTCATAAACACCGCAACCGCACCTTTGGCGTCAATCTTCGCGTTTTATGGCTGGGAGGGTATCGCGACTCCCCCATTGATTTGGAAGCTTCTCGTAGCACTGGGCAGACTTCTTATAAAGTAACAGAACTATACACCATCAAGATGAAAGACTATTTTCGGCCCGATATTCGTATTTTTTGGAAACGAAACAAACCCAATTATACCCGTACGTGGTCTATTGATGTTCAGAATGTAAGTAATACCCAGAATGAAGCTTATAGTTACTATGATATTCTTCAACGTCAAATTGTGCAACAATTTCAGTTGGGGATGATTCCTGTAATAAATTATCGTGTGGAGTTTTGAGCGTTTTACAACAACAAAGGCGCATCACTTGGTGCGCCTTTGTTGTTGTAATTGTATGATAGTCAACTTAGCTTATGCCCAGCGACTTTAAAATTTCGGTTACTTTCGCCGCTGCTTCTTTGAATTCGATAGCAGAAACCACCTTCAAGCCCGACTCGTTGATAATGCGAGCACCTTCTTCGGCATTTGTTCCTTGCAGACGGACAATGATCGGTACAGGAATGTCTCCAATGGCTTTGTAGGCTTCTACAACCCCTGTAGCCACACGGTCGCAACGAACAATACCTCCAAAGATATTAATCAAAATAGCCTTTACGTTTGGATCTTTTAAGATGATGCGGAAACCTGCTTCTACCGTTTTAGCATTAGCACCACCACCTACATCTAAGAAGTTAGCGGGTTCACCACCTGAAAGTTTGATTAAGTCCATAGTTCCCATCGCCAAACCTGCACCGTTTACCATACAACCAACGTTTCCGTCGAGTTTTACGTAATTTAGGTTATTTTCGCCTGCTTCTACTTCAAGTGGATCTTCTTCGTTGGTATCGCGCATGAGGGCAAGGTCAGCGTGGCGAATGAGGGCATTGTCGTCCAAATCCACTTTTGCATCTACTGCCATGATTTTGTCATCAGAAGTTTTCAACACAGGGTTGATTTCAAACATTGAGGCGTCTGATTCCCAATAAGCGGTATAAAGTGAAGAAATAAACTTCACCATTTCTTTGAAGGCATTGCCCGACAATCCAAAAGCAAAAGCGATTTTGCGAGCTTGAAAACCTTGCAAACCTACGCGTGGATCTATCCACTCTTTGATGATTTTTTCGGGAGTATGCTCGGCTACTTCTTCAATATCCATACCTCCTTCGGTACTTGCCATGATAACAGGGCAACCTTTGGCACGGTCTAAGAGAATAGAAATATAATATTCTTTGGGTTCTGAATTGCCTGGATAGTAAGCATCTTCAGCCAAAAAGATTTTATTGACTTTCTTTCCTTCTGGGCCAGTCTGATGAGTCACCAATACATGTCCGAGGAGGTTTGTTGCTACTTCACGAACTTGGTCGGGTGATTTGACCACCTGTACACCACGTTGTTCGCTGTTGACGATTTTGCCCTTTCCGCGCCCGCCAGCATGGATTTGTGATTTTACAACCACAAACTTTGAACCTGTACGCTCAGCAATACTGCGATAAGCTTCTACGGCACGTTCAGGGGTATCTACCACGATGCCATCTTGGATGCGGACACCGTATTTTTTGAGTATTTCTTTGCCTTGGTACTCGTGTATATTCATACTATTTTTTTGGTGAGTGTTTGTAAAATTTGCTTTGGCCGTGCCAAATTACGCAAAAGTTTTAACTTGATTGTTGAATTTGGGTACATAATTAGACGTTCTTTGTATAATCAACCCAGAAATGCTTTGCTCAAACGTCTCATTCACCGGTTCTGGAAGTACCGCATTATGGTATCTGAGCCTCCCATTATTACCTTGGAAGGGCTTTATCCACTTCTCTTGCTGCTTCTCTTGAGTATGGTGGCTCTTACCTACCACATGATACGAATTCAATTTAAAGAAGCTGTTGACTTCTCATTGGATTGGAATTTATTCCTAAGTTGGATTCCATTATTGGTGGCATTTATGGTGGATGTAAGCGTAAAAAGGTTTGGTAAATTACCGATTTGGGTAGGATTTTGGAGTGTATTGTGGATTTTGTTTTTCCCTAATGCACCTTACATGATTACTGATTTGGTGCATTTGTCAGGAGATATGCGCCATGACCTTACTTGGCATGACATGATTATGCTTTTTTTCTATGCCGAGGTAAGTCTATTCAATGGATTAGTTTCGGTGTATTGGATGCACCGATGCTGGCAAAAAACCTACACCAAAACACTGGGCAACATACTACTCGCAATTAGTTTTCCATTAGCAGGGTTTGGAATTTATTTAGGCCGTATGCAACGCTGGAATAGCTGGGATTTAATACATACCCCCAAGAGTTTGCTCAATGCAGCTTGGGAAAGCCTCACCGACCGTACGGCCCTTGTGCTTAGCTTAGAGTTTGGGGTTTTGCTAAGTATGCTTTATCTGGTACTTTGGGCTTTGTTACGTTTTCGGGTAAGGCATATTAATGATTGAAATAGTAAGACCTAAATTAAACATTTCTTGTTGATAGTTCTTGGAAGGCGTTTGCGCCTTTTTTTGTTATCTTTTTTTAAAAAATGATAGCTTTGCACAAAACATTTAACCGTTAACTTTTTACATTTCTCTCTTTAACGCTTATTCCTTCCTATGGCTTCATTTAAAATAGCAGGTGGTCGCTCAATGAAAGGTGAGATTACTCCCCAAGGTGCCAAAAACGAAGCATTACAGATTTTGTGTGCAGTTTTACTAACCAAAGAACCTGTTACCATCCATAATATTCCCAACATTCGAGATGTCAATCAACTCATTGATTTATTGGGTGATTTGGGCGTAAAACGTACCCGTCTAAGCAATAGTTCGATTCGTTTTGAAGCCTCTGATGTACATCTTGATTTCATGGAAACCGAAATGTACCGTCAAAAAGCAGCGGCTTTGCGGGGCTCGGTGATGTTGCTGGGACCCATGTTGGCTCGCTTCAAAAAAGGACGTATTCCTCGCCCAGGAGGCGATAAAATTGGCCGCCGTCGGTTGGATACTCACTTTTTGGGGTTTGAACGTTTGGGGGCCAAATTTGACTATGACCCCAACGACGGAGGTTTCTATCAGGTGGACGCTAGCGGCTTGCATGGTACTTATATGCTGTTGGATGAAGCGTCGGTAACGGGAACAGCTAATATCTTGATGGCGGCAGTAATGGCCGAAGGCATCACTACAATTTATAATGCGGCCTGTGAGCCTTATCTCCAACAACTCTGCAAAATGCTCAATCGGATGGGAGCTAAAATTGGCGGAGTTGGCTCCAATCTACTTACCATTGAAGGTGTTTCTGAATTGCAGGGGACAGAGCATACCATGCTACCCGATATGATTGAGATTGGTTCGTTTATCGGAATGGCGGCCATGACACAGAGTGAGATTACCATCAAAAACTGCTCAGTACCTGATTTGGGCGTTATTCCAGGGGTATTTCAGAAACTGGGAATTCAACTGGAGTTTCGCGGTGATGATATTTTTGTTCCTGCCCAAGAGCGTTACGAAGTGGAGTCGTTTATTGATGGTTCAATGCTTGTGGTAGCCGATGCTCCTTGGCCCGGTTTTACTCCTGATTTGCTAAGTATCGTACTCGTAACGGCAATTCAAGCAAAAGGAACGGTATTGATTCACCAGAAAATGTTTGAGAGCCGCCTGTTTTTTGTGGACAAACTCATCGAAATGGGCGCCCAAATTATCCTTTGTGACCCACACCGAGCTACCGTCGTAGGATTAAATCGTGGTACTCAGTTGCGTGGTATTCGTATGACTTCACCTGACATTCGGGCAGGGGTATCGCTGTTGATTGCGGCGATGTCGGCGCAGGGAGTGAGTATTATTGATAATATCGAACAAATTGACCGAGGTTATCAGAATATTGATACGCGACTCAATGCGATTGGGGCAGAAATTGTACGGTTATAAGAATCAAACATTCAATAGCTATGATACACACTAAAATTGAAAAAGTGCTGAATGCCAAGTCTTTTTTGCTCGTGTTTGGGTTGCTATTAGGATTTGTGTCCTGTAAAAAAGAAGACCCGATTTTACCTTTGCAGGCCGTTGGTTTTGACGGAAAAACGGCAATTATTTCCCCTTCTGGCAAACTAAGTGTGAAATTTAATCAGCGAGTGACCTGGAAAACCACAGCAGGGACAGCTACCCAAAATGCGCAGGATTCGTTGATTTATTCGGCACCAACCAGTGCAGGAGTTTACCAAATGACGGTCAAAAATGAGCGTGATCCCATGGATAGTTTGGTCATCAAAGTAATTGTTTCCTCTCGTGCTGATGTCTTGAAGCCGTTGCAAAAAGGTGGATATGCCTTGGTATTTCGCCATGCGGCTGCCGATGTAGGAGCAGATTTATTAAATGCGGGTACGGGCGAATGGTGGAAGTCTTGCGACTCTAAACTGGCACGACAACTCAACGACCGAGGGAAAAAAGAGGCTACAGAAATTGGAAAGGCACTGAGAAATCTTGAAATACCCATTGGAAGAATGCTTTCGAGCGAGTATTGCCGTTGTTATACTACCGCTGATTTGATGGGTTTTAGTCTTCCTACGCAACAGTCTAAAGATATTACATACTATGTTTATGATGAAGCTAATCGTTATGCCAATACCATGAAATTAACATCGGCACAGCCCATAGATACTCAAAACAGCGTTTTGGTGATTCATGCAGGATTCTCGGTGGTGCCTTCACCTGCTCCATTAAATGACTTGGCTTGGGGTGATGCTGCTATATTCAAATTGGCAACAGGACAAACGGCGACTTATGTGGCTACCATCAAAGTGGCTGAGTGGATAGAGTTAAAGTAAGTATCAAATTATATCTGCCAGAAGGCATACATACCTAAAACCAATGATACGTAAGTTAATCCCGTATTTTTGCATTATTTCGCTGACTGTTAGAAGTCAAACGGTTTCTCTCAATGATTTTACGGCTTTCAAAACTCCTTCCGCTAATTGGTCTATTGTAGAAGGGGCAACCGTTGATTTGAATCAGAATAATGTAATGACAACTACACCTGGAAAAGGTGTTTTAGCGTGTATTCAGCTACCTGGAAAAGCAGGGCTTGCTTATAACTTGCTTACTAATTTTGAACATGGTGATGCCGACGTAGAAGTAGAGTTTATGATGGCCAAAGGTTCTAATTCGGGCATATATCTGCAAGGTCGTTATGAAATTCAGCTATTTGATAGTTGGGGAGCAAAACAGTTGCATGTATATGATGTAGGCTCTATTTATGAACGTTGGGATGAAAGCAGACCCAATGGAACAAAAGGTTACGAAGGGCATGTGGCACGAATGAATGCTGGCAAAGCGCCTGGGCTTTGGCAAAAATTAAAGATTTCATTCCAAGCACCACGTTTTGATGCTGAAGGTAAAAAAAATGCTAATGCTAAGATATTGAAAGTAGAGTTGAATGGCATAACAATTCATGAAAATGTAGAACTTATGGGATCTACTCGAAGTAGCATAGATGGCGAAGTAGCTAAAGGTCCACTCATGTTTCAGGGAGATCATGGTAGTGTGGCTTTTAGGAATTTAGTGGTGAAATCTTTCGATAAACCTGTTCCGCAATTAAAAGACCTTAAATATGCGCAGTACGATGGTATTCTCATGGCAGAGCCTGATTTTGCAAAAATAAAACCTGTCAAAGAAGGAATTTTAGAGAAACTGACGTACGATGTGGCAGGAAAACCTAATGGATATTTGCTTCGCTTTACGGGGAAAATCATGATTCCTGTTGCTGGTGAATATCGTTTTCAAACCGTTCACAATGGAGGGAATGGTACATTGCGTATTAATAATCAGGAACTTATTAAGTGGAAATGGTGGGATGGTCAAGGAAAGGCAGCTTTGCCTGCTGGAGAGTTGCCGTTTGAATACATTTACAACAAAAATACAGACTGGGCACAGTCGTCTTTAGGATTGACAGTCGAAAGCGACTTTAATCGAGCGGTTGAATTTCACGGTTTAGGATCAATTAATTTGAGCAATCCTACAAATCCTATCTTGGTGACGCCTGGTAGTGAGCCAGTTATTCATCGTAGCTTCTTCCAAATCAGTAACGAAAATGTTTCACACGGAATTTCGGTAGGTGAACCTACGGGCATTCACTACGCCGTCAACCTCGAAAAAGGAGCATTGGCTCGCGTGTGGAAAGGCGATTTCTTGGACGTGACGCCTATGTGGAACGATCGCGGAAATGGCATGAGTATTCCGCAAGGAAGTGTGCTAAACCTCAACAACCAGCCAACGTTGGCATTGATTGCCAGTGAACAAACGGCTTGGCCTGCTTCATACGGCGAAACCGATGGCTTCCGTCAGCGCGGATACGAAATCGACGCCGCGGGTCGTCCTACGTTCAAATACGACGTAGCTGGTGTAAAAGTTGAAGACCAAATTCGCCCAGATGCGGATAGTAAATTCTTGAACCGTGAGCTTCGCATTGCAGGAACTATTCCTGCTACATTGAAATGCCGTTTGGCTTCAGGAAAAGAAATCGTAAAAATCGGCGACAATACCTTTGTTGTCGATAAAAGTTACTATATTCAAGCTGACGGAGCGGCTATCCGAACCATTGGCGGAAATCAAGAGTTAGTAATGCCAGCAGCGTCAAAAATCAATTATTCGCTGATGTGGTAACTAACCTTAACCCATGAAATATCGCTACCGAACGCTTGCTTTTTTATTCGCGCTTTCGATTATCACTTTCCTTGACCGCGTTTGTATGAACGTTGTCAGCAAGTACGTCAAAGCCGATTTAGGTTTAAACAACCAAGAATTAGGCTGGATTTTAGGCGCATTTTCATTGGCTTATGCACTATTTGAAATCCCGACGGGGGCCATGGGCGATCGCCTTGGCCCCCGTCGTGTTTTGACACGGGTAGTACTTTGGTGGTCGGGCTTTACTGCCCTGACGGGTACGGCCTTCAACTTTTTGTATTTACTCGTCGTACGTTTTCTTTTTGGTATGGGCGAGGCTGGCGCCTACCCCAACGCCACCATTGCCATTTCGCGCTGGTTTCCTGCCATCGAGGTAGGCCGTGCCCAATCGGCCATTTGGGCGGCGGGGCGCATCGGCGGCGCACTCACTCCCCTACTGGTCATACCGTTGGTTCATGCGGTGGGTTGGCGTTGGGCATTTGTGGTATTAGGAGCAGCAGGAGCGCTTTGGGCGTTGGCATGGTTTATTTGGTTCCGCGACGAACCCAGCAACATGGAAGGCATTTCTGAAGAAGAAATTCGGGAGATTGAAACGGGCAGAAATCTTAAACAGACCGACCACGCCATTCCGTGGAAAACCATCATTCTAAACCCCGACATCTGGGCGTTGATGTTGATGTGTCATTTGTTTTTTTACGGCTCCTATTTCTTCACCAACTGGTCTTCTACCTATTTTCAAGAAGGCCGCCACATGACCGAAGAACAGTCAAAAAACTTCATTTCGTTATCTTATTTTTTAGGCGCTATTGGCTGCGTAGTAGGCGGTATTCTCAGCGATTTTCTTACCAAAAAATACGGTTTAAAAGTAGGCCGTCGTGCCGTTGCACTCACAGGTTTGGGCTTATCCAGTTTCTTTTTCTTAGCCGCTGGCCTTACGCCCAACGACCAATTAGCGGGTTATTTGTTAGCCATTTGTGTCCTGACCAAAGACTTAGCGCTGCCCGTTGCCTTTGCGGTGTGTGTGGATATTGGCAAACGAAACGCAGGAACGGTAGCTGGCTCAATGAATTTTGCGGGGCAGATGGGTGGTTTTTTCATCACCATTATTTTTGGAATGGTGGTCGAAAACACCAAAAACTTCAATATTCCGCTCTTCTTAATCGCGGGCTGTTTGTTTGTAGCCGCGTTGCTTTGGCTCAAAATTGACCCCACCAAAACGGTGAATTTGAAAGAAAGCTAAATCATTGGTTGATACATTGGAATGAAAAAAAACGCATCTTTGTTTTAAAGTTACCAACTTTAACATGTACCATTATGACTGCTGTGTTAGATAAGACCTTGATTGAAAAGACACTCAAAGAACTGGTTATTCAAGAGCCTGATTATGTAAGTGATTTGCTTAAACAAATCGGAGAAGAATTAAAAGTGGCGAAAAGAAAACGGTTAGAGGAAATCGTAAATGAGGATTTTGAAGAATACGGAGAGGTATTTAAGGCATTGGCGTGATGATGGTTTATTTAGACAAAG
>JBDHXS010000109.1:0-13860 GCA_039810845.1 Runella sp.
AAAAAGCCAAAATGACAATCAGAAAATACAGCGGCCATATTCGTAAAATACGCCGAACGTAGAAATTTCGGGTATTAATGCGCCCGAAACGGCCTTTTTCGTGCAACAAAAGGTAGGTGATCAGAAACCCGCTCAATACGAAAAATAAATCAACGCCCAACTTCCCCATGTTTTTGATGAGGTGGTTATCATAAAAATTCGGAACTTTGAAGACCTCTTTCACTTGTTCGGTGTGATGAATCAATACCGAGAAGGCCGCAATAAATCGCACACCATTAAGGTTCGGAAAATAAACCGGGTTGGAAGATTTACTCAAGTGAATAATCTATTAGTAAAATCGTATTTGTTTAGTCTGTATTGAAAGCAGTCGTGCTCCTCGCAGAGGAACAAAATTAGCTTAATTTGCCCAAGTGATAACAACCGCTATGCAATTTAGAATTTATACCCTTTTCCTGTTTTGGTTTTTCAGCCGGCAAACAGCCATAGCCCAATCGCAATTTTTACCGCTCAACGACGATTATTATCATTTAATAGACCGTTACGAAATTCGCCGCAATCGCCTGTCGGAAGATTTTCATATCGGGGTCAAACCCTTTCAGCGGGCGGCTGTCATTAACCTGCTGGACAGTATCAAAGCCGATCGCAGTATGCCGCTCAACGACACCGATTTTTTTAATTTGGACTACCTCCGTCAGGACAGTTGGGAATGGTCGGCCGACCAAACGCCGGCGAGCGTAAAGCCTTTTTGGAAACGCTTTTACAAGAAACCTTCTGATTTCTATTACGTTCAAAACAAAAACTTTGATTTACATCTAAGTCCAGTCACTCACCTGATTTTGGGTGGAGAGAACAATTCAAAAGACTATTTGTGGCTTACTGCTCGTGGAGTAGAGCTAAGAGGTACCATAGGTCGAAAACTGGGATTTTATACTTATGTCACTGATACCCAAGGAATGTTTGGGCAATATGTTCGTAATTATACCCTCAATGTCCGTGAGATTTATCTGGGTTATCCTTTGTCTGTTGTACCCGGAGAAAGTTTAGTAAAAAGTTTACGTACCAATGCTACTGATTTTATTTCAGCACGCGGATACCTGACTTTCAACCCTATCAAACAAATTAATATACAATTTGGTCACGACCGAAATTTTCTGGGCAGCGGCTACCGTTCCATGTTACTTTCAGATTGGAGTTCACCTTATCTTTTCCTAAAAACGACTACCCACTTAGGCCGTTTTCAGTACACCAATCTTTGGTGTAATATGCTCTACAATCAAGACAACCGAAAGCCAGAACAACCCATCAACAAAAAATACGCGGCGATTCACCACTTGAGTATCAACCTTAGTAAAAACCTGAGCCTCGGGATTTTTGAAGCCGAAATGTACGGGCGTGAAAATGGCAAACTCGATGCGAATTATTTTAACCCCATTATTTTTTATCGTTATCTTGAGACCTACCTCGGTAGTGCCGACAACGCGATGTTAGGTTTTGATGTCCGTTGGAACTTCCTAAAACGGTTTGGTTTTTATAGTCAATTTATGCTCGACGAATTCAAAACCTCCGAGTATTTCGGTAAAAAAGGCTCATGGGGTAAAAAATTTGGATTTCAGGCAGGGCTCAAGTACGTGGATGCCTTCGGGATTAAAAACCTTGACTTGCAAGGTGAACTCAACTTAGCGCGACCTTACACCTACGCCCACAAATCAGGCTTTACCAATTATGTTCACTTTGATTTGCCGCTTGCCCACCCACTCGGTGCCAATTTTTGGGAAGTTGTGGGTTTAATTCGTTATCAACCTACTCGTCGCCTTACGGCTTATGGCACCTTTACGCGTTCTAAAAAAGGAATTGATATTGGTTTTACCGGACAGAATTGGGGAGGAAGTATTTATCGTGCTTATCAGGACGGCCGTCCGAGTGACATTAACAACTTCATAGGACAAGGCACCCCCGTAGATGTAACTTTTGCGGATGTGCGAATGTCATATATGCTCAAACACAATTTTTTTATAGATGGACGCTTGTTGATGCGAAATCAAAAGAGTTCTTTCGAATCCCAAAACCTCAAAACGACTTCTGCAACAGTTGGCTTTCGTTTAAACATTCCTTACCGTCAGCAGGTGTTTTGACTATCTGGTGTCGCTGAACTGACCAATAATTCTATTTTTTCCTTACTTTTGTGGCCATGTATAAGTGGCTTATTCTTCCGATTCTCTTCCGTTTTGATGCCGAACAAGTGCATCATTTTATTTGCGGCATCCTCAAGTTTTTCTTTCAAATCCCAGGTATCCCCTTTGTCTCAAGGCAATTATTCAATTTTGAACACCCGTCATTAGAACGAGAAGTATTTGGCCTGAAATTCAAAAATCCCGTAGGATTAGCTGCTGGGTTTGACAAAAATGCCGAACTCGTGGATGAATTGGCATGCTTGGGCTTTGGTTTTGTGGAAATCGGAACAGTGACGCCCAAACCGCAAGATGGCAACGAAAAACCGCGTTTGTTTCGCCTAAAACCTGACCGCGCCATTATCAACCGCATGGGTTTTAACAACCACGGGGCCGCTGCTGCTGCTCAGCGCCTTAGGAAGCGAAAAACGACGATTTTGATTGGAGGAAATATTGGTAAAAATAAACTTACTCCCAACGAAAAGGCCCTCGACGATTATTTGAAGAGCTTTGACGCTCTTTATGATACTGTTGATTATTTTGTGGTCAATGTGAGTTCGCCCAATACCCCAGGGCTTCGTGATTTACAAGAAAAAGAGCCTTTAATGAAAATTCTTACATCTCTCAAAGAAAAAGCAAACGAATTAGCAAAACATTCATCACTTATCACTCATCACTCATCACTTGATACTCGCCCAAAACCTATTCTATTAAAAATCGCTCCTGACCTCACAAATAGCCAATTAGATGATATTATTGAGATTGTTACCAGCACAAAAATTGCAGGGGTAATAGCCACAAATACTACGATTAGCCGCGCTGATTTGCTCACTGATGACAACGAAATAAAAAAAATTGGAGCTGGTGGATTAAGTGGTGCACCTTTAACACATCGTTCGACCGAAGTAATTCGTTATATTTGCGATAAATCCAATCGCGCATTTCCTGTAATCGGAGTAGGTGGAATTTCCTCACCCGAAGACGCAAAAGCAAAGTTGGATGCAGGTGCAAGTTTGGTACAGATTTATACAGGCTTTATTTATGAAGGACCTGGTTTGGCCAAACAAATCTGTAAAGCATTAGTTTAAAGCTTCATTTTACCTCATAAAGTGCTTACGCACATTTTTTTTCGGAGCGTCGATCCGTTCGCAATTGCTGTTTTCATTCTGTCAATAGAGTGTTCTATGGCTTTATTGCAAACCTGTCTCGTTGAGGTAGGCGGTATCATGTATTCTTCTGCCGACTATTAACAGATAACCAATAACCATTAACCTTTTCCATAGATGGCCAAGAACGTTTTTCCTTCAACGCCGCCTAGACGCGAACGTAAAACTACGACAGGCGATACAGGGCAAACTAAAGCTTCAACTGGTAAGTCCATTTCTACCTCCAACCCTCGTAACTTACAAATGTGGGGATGGGGCTTGGTGTTTTTGTCACTTTATATGATGGGGGCTTTTATCTGGTATTTGTTTACAGGAGCCGCTGACCAAAGTGTCGTAGATTCTGCTTTTTCAACCAAAATGCGCGTATCTGCGGGTGAAACCAAAAATGTGATGGGCTTTTTTGGTTTATTGCTCTCTCACTTTTTTATTTTTCGATGGTTTGGCGTTGCTGCACTGGGATTCCCATTTTTACTGTTTTTGTTTGGATACAAAATTGCTCGCAAAAGTGAACTATTGCCTCTGCAACGCACTACTCAGATAACTTTGGCCTATATTTTTTGGGTGAGCCTATTTTTTGGTTTTCTTGTCTTACAAACTGGATCTACTCAACACTTTAGTTTTTTGTGTGGTGGTATTGGATACGAAATCAATGCCATACTTAATCATTACATTGGCTGGGGCAGCCTGTTTGTAGTTCTGGGGATTTTAGGAGGCATTTTAGTTTATTTTCACGATATTTCTTCTTTCGATGAGTTTGCTGATTTACTTGAAAAGCCATTAAGAAAACGTTCTCAACCGATTGAATTTGAAGTTGTTTCGGAAGAGGATAAATATACGGTTGAAACCGAAACCGAATCTTCCCAAACAACTGCCCCCAAACTTGCAAAACCAGAACCTCCTGAACAGGACTTAACAAATGGTCAGCCAATTGTATTAAATGGAAATAGCTCAAACGAAAAGCCTACCTCAAAACCTGCGCCTAATCTTACCCTTATTGTAGAAAATGCGGATGAGATATTAGAAGAAATCACCGAAGATCCAAATACGGCTCCGCCTATTTCGGGAACAACCACCAAAATTCCTGTCGTTCCTTTTACCAATGCTGATGAGTTAGCCGATGATTTGGTTGCCTTACATGGCCCTTACGACCCTACATTAGAATTGGGTAATTATCAGTACCCCACTCTTGATTTGCTCCATAGCCGTGGAGAAGGTAGTTCAAAGGTAACAGCCGAAGAATTGGAAGCAAACAAAGACCGTATTGTCGAAACTCTTGGCAATTACGGCATTAGTATTGCCAGTATCAAAGCAACCATCGGCCCAACCGTCACGCTCTACGAAATTATTCCTGAAGCAGGTGTACGAATTTCTAAAATTAAAAGTCTGGAAGATGATATCGCTTTGAGTTTAGCGGCTCTCGGTATCCGGATTATTGCCCCTATGCCAGGCAAGGGCACTATCGGGATTGAAGTTCCTAACAAGAACCGAGAAATGGTTTCGATTCGGTCGGTATTGGCAAGTAAGAAATTTCAAGAAAGTTCCTTTGATCTACCTGTAGCCTTGGGGAAAACGATTTCAAACGAGTTTTTTATTACAGACCTTGCCAAAATGCCCCACTTACTTATGGCAGGAGCAACGGGGCAAGGAAAATCCGTGGGGTTAAATGTACTGCTGGCTTCGTTGATTTATAAAAAGCACCCTGCATTGCTCAAATTTGTGTTGGTTGACCCCAAGAAGGTAGAACTCACTTTATTCAATAAAATTGAACGACATTTTCTGGCAAAACTTCCCAATACGGAAGAAGCGATTATTACAGACACCAAAAAGGTAGTCTATACCTTAAATTCTCTGTGTATCGAAATGGACAATCGCTATGATTTACTCAAAGAAGCTGGTGTGCGTAATGTGAAGGAATACAATGCTAAGTTTATCCAACGCCAACTCAACCCCGAGCGTGGCCACCGATTCTTGCCCTATATTGTACTGGTGATTGACGAGTTGGCCGATTTGATGATGACCGCAGGTAAAGAAGTAGAACAGCCCATTGCACGGTTGGCACAGTTAGCACGAGCCATCGGAATACACTTAGTGGTAGCAACACAACGCCCTTCGGTCAATGTAATTACGGGGTTAATCAAAGCCAACTTCCCAGCTCGATTATCGTTTAGGGTTACTTCCAAAATAGATTCACGTACAATTCTGGATACAGGCGGTGCCGAACAACTTGTGGGTATGGGTGATATGTTACTCTCTACGGGTTCAGACATGATTCGTTTGCAGTGTGCTTTTGCCGACACTGATGAAATAGATGAAGTATGCGAATTCATTGGAAATCAGCGTGGTTATCCTACTGCCTACAATTTACCTGAATACAGTGGTGATGACGAAGCGGGTGATAAAGAAGCAATTGATTTGGCCGACCGAGATCCTATGTTTGACGATGCAGCACGCGTCATTGTGGTCAGTCAGCAAGGAAGTACATCACTGATTCAACGAAAACTAAAATTGGGCTACAACCGCGCAGGGCGAATCATGGATCAGTTGGAAGCAGCAGGTATCGTTGGCCCATTTGAAGGAAGTAAAGCACGTGAAGTATTGATTACTGATATAGCATCGTTGGAACAAATGCTTAAAAATATGAACTAACTGCTGTGTAATTGGCAGATGTTTATTAAGGTTTTGTCGATTCATTTGTAATCCAACCCTCTACTTATTGTAACTTTGTCAGCCAATATTTAGTTATATGGTATGGTTTTTTAAACTTCTTCTTAAAAAAACCATCTATAGTTAATCAAACCTACAATAATGAAAAAAATGTTAGTAGTGACGGTTCTTTTAATGAACCAATTCGTATATGCACAAAATGACAAACGTGCTACGGCTATTCTAGATGGAATGAGCAATAAGTACAAAACGATGACTTCTTTCAAAGTGGCTTTCACTTATACCAATGAAGGTCAAGGAACGAAGGAAAGTTTAAAAGGTGATGCCACCGTAAAGGGTACTAAATTCCGATTGAAAATGGCAGGCCAAGAGATTTTCAATGATGGAAAAGTAATGACAACTTATATCAAGGAAAGCAATGAAGCCACCGTCAACAACTATGACCCTAAAGACGTAGGTGACATAGATCCCACAAAAATCTATACCATTTATAAAAAAGGTTACAAGTATATGTTCATTGAAGAAGTTACGGAAAGCGGACGGGTATATGAAGTTGTTGAACTATCGCCCGAAAAAAAGGACAGCAAAGTGGCCAAAGTCCAAATCAAGGTAGATAAAAAAGACAAATCTGTGAAAAGCTGGAAAGTGACACAACGCAGTGGACAACGTTTGGTTTTCAGAGTGGATAAGTTCACCCCCAACGTAAAAGTAGAAGACAAATTCTTTGCTTTTGATGCTACTCAATATAAAGGAGTAGAGGTTATTGATTTACGATAGTTTGGACTGAAGCCATATTTATCTCGTATATTGCCGAGGCTTGTTTATACCAAGTCTCGGCATTTTTTTATCTTAGCCCGTAAAACAAGTAGAAACCCCTATTATAAATCCGTAGTATCACTTTAAAAAAATACCTATTAAAAGGCGTATTTTGTGCATTGAAAACCGTTACGTTATAAATACTACTCTCAAACCCAAATACAAAAATGATGAATAAATCTATCGCTCAGATGCTCTTAGGCATGTTGTTGATTGTAGGAGCTGGACACTCAAGCTGGTCGCAGGCTACTAAACCAACTACTCCTACGACCCAGCCGACGCCAAGTATGCAGGAACAATATGACAAACTGCATGGCAATACGCAAAAAAAAACAACGACTACACCTTCCAAATCAAAAACTACTACTAAGCCACAAACCACACAAAAGCCAGCAAAAACTGCTCCTCCCCCAAAAGCACAAGTAGCCGAAAAGCCTAAAGCGTCCTCCGGGGAAGAGGGAGGGTTCAAGTTTAAAGTAGGTTTGAGAGGAGGTGCTAATTATGCCAGTGTAACTTCAGATCAGTTAAAGTCAAGTGGGGTTAACGTAGATCCTATTTTGGGTTACCATGGCGGCCTTATTTTGAGTTTAGGAGGTAAAAGTTTTTCTGTACAACCTGAAATTTTATACTCACAATTGGGTTTTAAATTGGCTGCTACCCAAGGCGGTGCGTCCCTTGTAGGAGAAAGCAAAATAAATACCATTACAGTACCCGTATTATTAAAAGTAGCTCTTGGAAGCGAAAAACTAAAGTTTTTTGTTAATGGGGGAGGTTATGGTAGCTACGCGCTTAATGGAAAAGCAAAAGCAACTTTCAATGGAGCTACTACGACTAGCAACATTGACTACGAAAAAGGTGATGCACGTATTGAATACGGCGCTGTAGGAGGAGCAGGAGTGGCTCTTGGTTTAGGAGGGGCACAATTACTTATCGAAGGGCGCTACTATTATGGATTAGGTAATAATGGCGAAGCAGACCAAAGTGATAAAATTTTCTATCGCAATATCCAAGCTTCTGTCGGCATTTTAATTCCCTTAGGAGGAAAATAAGAGATATCTATAATCCATCTTCACATGCTTGGCATTTAGGTGTCAAGCTTTTTTATGGTTGAGATTGTAAACTACCAGCCCTAATAAAAGCCTCTAAGGCATTCAAATGGTTTGTAAAAGCCTGACGGCCCTCATTTGTAGCGGCATAAGTTGTATTGGGTTTGCGACCTACAAATTGTTTCTGAACACTTAGATAACCTTGCTCTTCGAGCGCACGCAAGTGCGTAGCAAGATTACCATCCGTCAGATTGAGGAGTTCCTTGAGCGTATTGAAGCTCAAAGCGTCATTGACCATCAACACCGACATGATTCCCAATCGTGCTTTACTCTCAAAGGCTTTGTTGAAATGTTCAAGCATTTACTTATCGTTATTCATTAATTCTAACTACTACATCCTACCAACTTATTTTCGGTCATACTTAAAATACATTACTGTACCATAAATGATATGTAGTACCCCAAACCCAAAAGCCCATACAAGCAAATTATATCCCGTCAAAAATAAAGAAATCAGCCCCAAAACTACCTCTAATAGGCCTAAATATTCTAAATCTCGTACAGTATATTTACTGGCATTGAGCAAAGCAAGTCCATAGAAAATAAGTGTAGCAGGAAAACTTACCCATAAAATTCCTCGGTAAAACATGGCTAAACAGAAAATACCTCCTGTCACTAAAGGTATCATTAAACTCACTACTAACCGTTTAGAGGTATCATTCCAAACAGCCTGTCCCGCTTTTTGAGCTTTACGTCTCGTAAAGAATATCCCTAACGTAATTGCTACAATCAATACGATGGTTCCATCTAGCAATACAAACTTCATCATTTCACGGCGTGTGAGCTCTGATAGTTGGCTGGCGTTTTCATAACTCAATGCATCCGTTTTGAGGCGCAAATAGGCCACCAACGCCCCAACAAGTGCTACAATACCCGCAGACACACCAGATAAACCACTCAATGATAGAAATTTAGATGACCGCTGCATCAAGTCGCGGATTTCGGTAAGCGTTTCCAAAGGTTGGTTTGAGGAATCCATAATTTTGATTCAAAATGCTTTTAAAATAACTACCTGCATTATCACTTATTTACTATATTCTACAATTTTCCTTCTCCAATATTACTGTGTGTTGAAGAATATCATTAATTTCTCTCCAAAAACCAACACTCCAATCACCAAAGCAACTCCTGATACTACCAAAACGCCCGCCGCTGCCAAATCTTTAATTGTTTTTATTTGTGGATGAAAATCAGGCGATACTAAATCACAGAGTTTCTCTAATGCTGTATTAAATGCCTCTGCTGCCCACACTCCACCGATAGCCAATGCAATTAATGCCCATTCTTTTGAGTCAATATCAAATCCGATTCCTGCTAATAACACGCCAATGGCTCCCAAAAGATGAAAGCGAGCATTGTTTTCATACCTAAACAAAGCCAACAAACCCTCAAAAGCATAGCCAAAACTACGAAGCATTTTGCGTATATTAATCATTTTGGGAAAGGCATAAACGTTTAACGTAAACTCTTACTTGTAAAAAGCCAAAAAGCACCATATATTACCAACATGACAAAGGAAAATACGATGGTCAGTTTGATGGCCAAGGGGTCATACAAATTAGATACACTATACTGAATCAGCGAAAAAGGGTTCGTTACAATGTCCCAGCTATTCCAACGACCAAAGCGCCCTAAATAAATCCCATAACTTGATAAAACCAAACTACCACTTACAGCTATCCACGCCAATAAGTCATTCCAAATTTGTTCGACCAAACGATGCACTTTCAGCAATGAATATAGCCCCGTCAATAAACCCGCCAAGGCGAAAGAAAAATTCATTAGAGCATCATACCAAATAAGATAATCAGGAGCAGCTTTCAAATGAATCAAGTCTGTAATTAGATATGGAGCATTTGGAAAAAACAATAACCAAATACTTATTCCTCCAATTACGCCCCACTTTCCCAAGAAACGTTGTCGCCACATATCATCCACTAGATAAGCTATTCCGAGGGGAATCCAAGCTAAAAACAGATTCCAAATCAGAAATACTCCACCTAAGTTCTCAACAGCAGCAACCCTTCCTACAATCATCAGTATACTTACGGATGATATTAAACTTAGTAAATGTAATTTATTCTTCATTTTTACAACAAAAAGAACTTTGAAAAACAAAGTAAACTAAAAACTAATATTCTAATCAAGTAAACAAGAATATATTTTTATGAACAAATGATAAAAGTAGTTGTTTTGAAGACTACAAACATTTACTATTGCAGAGGTTATTACATTGATAACTCAATAATTATTTCATCAAACAGCTTAAACTCCAAATTATCTATGGCATAAACACGCTTTTCATTAACACCGCATGAGATTTTTCTCTTTTAAAAAATTATTTAACTTAATCTAAATGAAATCGTATGAAAAAACAATTTACGCTTGCACTGGCGTTGGCTATACTAATGTCATGCTTTAGTGTATATGCACAAGACCGAGCCCTGAGCGGTAAAGTAACAGATGCTTCTGGCAATCCGCTCCCTGGAGTATCAATACTGGTGAAAGGTACCAATCGTGGTACAACAACTTCAGCAGATGGAACATATAAACTTAACGTTCGAGACAATGAAAAAGTGGTCATTAGCTACGTAGGTTTTTCTAGTCAAGAAATAATAGTAGGTAACCGCACCGCAATTGATGTATCATTAGCCGAAGATTCTCGTCAGTTGGAAGAAGTCGTAGTATCAGGTCTCGCAACCAATGTAAAACGTTCAAATTTGGCCAATGCTGTAGCAACGCTCACCGCTAAAGATCTGACGGGTACAACTACCCCTGTTACTGCCGATGGGGCCTTGCAGGGAAAGCTGGCAGGGGCAAACATCCAAGCCAATGGTTCTATGCCAGGGGGTGGATTCAATGTGCAGTTTCGCGGGGTGTCAACTTTGGGTAGTTCCGCATCTCAACCATTATTTATTGTAGATGGAGTGTATATTGACAATAGTCAGTATTCCAATGGACGTTCGCAAGCCAATAAAGCGACGAGTGGGTCTGCTGCTTCATCTCAAGATAATAATGCCAACCGCTTAGCCGACTTAAATCCAGATGACATCGAAAATATTGAAGTATTGAAGGGTTCATCTGCAGCCGCTATTTATGGTACTCGTGCCAATGCAGGGGTTGTAATTATCACCACCAAACGCGGCAAAGGTGGTCAAACCAAAGTATCTTTCGGCCAAGATTTAGGAATCTCAAAAGCAGTAGCCTACTATGGAGGAGCTGACTGGACTGAGCAAAAATTAACCGATTACTTCTCCGCAGATGATATTCCATTGCTAAAAGCAGCCAAGCAAAATGGCACTTATAACGATTGGGAGCGTGTTCTTTTCGGTGAAACTGGTACCATCAAAAATACGAGATTGAGTGTAACAGGAGGTAATGAAAAAACCAAATTTTACGTAAATGGAAGTATTGCGGACGAGACGGGTATTGTTAAAAATACTGACTTCAAGCGTTATTCGCTTCGTGCCAATATTGACCATAAATTAAACAACTGGATTGATTTTGGCGTTAGTTCAAACTTTGTACAATCCGACAATGACCGTGGCTGGACTGGCAACGATAACTCCAATACCAACTATGGATATGCCTTACCATACACTAAGCCTTATATTAATTTATTCCCCGATGCGCAAGGTAACTATCCTAATGATCCCAATGTAGGCGAAAACTTACTTGCTATTCGAGACCGAGCGGTCAACAATCAAAAAGTAAGTCGCTTCTTTCAAGGCGTCAATGCTAATTTCCGTCTAATTAATAAAGAAAAAACCTCTTTGACGCTGAAATTCAACGGAGGCTTAGACTACCAGAATCAGTTTGCTTTGATTTGGCTACCCTCTGATTTACAATCCCAATTAAAAGAAGCAAACCCTGGTTTTTCTCAAGATACACGTGGTGAAGTCATCAATACTAACTGGCAAGTATCGGGGGTATTTACGCAGTCGGTGATGGACAATAAACTTAACTTGACTACCTCAGCTGGTTTGGTTCGTCTCAACAACCGCACACGTCTTAGCTATACGCGTGGTCGAGGATTACCTGCTGGCGTTTACAATCCTGGGCGTGCAAAAGTAATTGGCTCGGATGTTGAATACCGCCAAAATACTGACGTAGGTATCTTTGCTCAACAAGAGGCCAATTATGATGACAAAGTGATTGCTTCAGTTGGGGTTCGTTTCGATAAATCAAATCTAAATGGAGCGTCTTATGATAAATTCTTTGCTTTTCCACGGGCGTCTTTGGCAATTAATTTAACCAAATTTGGGGCATGGGGAGGAAATACCGTTTCACAATTGAAACCTCGTATTGCTTACGGACAAACGGCAGGTTTGCCTAACTGGGGAGTTCCATTTTCTCAATTAGCAGTAGTCGGTACTGGAGGTTTAGGGGGGCTAACTCCTTCTACTACTTTAGGCAATATCGACATCAAACCTGAACGTGCCACCGAATTAGAGTATGGCATAGACTTTGGGTTATGGAACAATAAAATCACTGGGGAGGTCACTTTATACAACAAAAAAGTATTTGACCTTATTCAACCACTTGTGACAGCCCCTACTACTGGGGTATCCTCAACGGTTGTAAATGCAGCCGACATGACCAATCGTGGTATGGAGATTACATTAGGTGCCGACATCATCAAAAACAAGAACGTTACTTGGTTTTTTCAACCTATTTTCTGGTTCAACCGCTCAGAAATTACGCGCTTATCAATTCCTGAGCGCCTAACGGGTGGTTTTGGAGCTACATTTGGGCAGTGGCGTATCAAGCAAGGTTTTTCTCCTACCCAAATCGTAGGTCAACCTCGTACGCTTCCTACAACAGACCCCAACTATGCCACTTCATGGACTGTATATGGTGACCAACAGCCCAAGTATGAGTTCTCTTTGAATCAGCGTATTACATTTTTGAAAAATTTCGAATTTTCCGCATTGTTGAATTACCGCCACAAATTTACTGTCGTGTCTTTAGCTCGTGTATTATGGGATGAAGGTGGAAACACATTTGACTGGAACGAAACAGATGACATCGGAAACGATGGCAAAACACCCAACGGTATTTATCGCCAAAATGTAAACGGCGTAGATGAAAATGGCGTACCTAAGCCTGGCTATAATCCAGTTCAAACCAGTTTCTTAAAACTACGCGAAGTAGCCCTCTACTATCGTGTTCCTAAAACTGTCCTTAGAAGTGCATTCGGAAATGTAGTAGAAGGAGTGCGCATAGGAGTGTCTGGAAATAATGTACTTCGTTGGACTGATTACACCGCTGGTTATGACCCCGAAAACTCCAATTTTGGTTCAGCGGCGTTAGGTAGTGGAGTTGATATTGGAAGCGCACCATTGGTGCGTCGTATGATGTTCCATTTGTCGGTTGATTTCTAAAAAAATGTTATTCGTTGATTGTTAATAGTTTTTGGTTTTTCACGGAAGATCATTTTTTAACTTTCCGACTTTTAACACATAACCTCAAAATGAAAATGAAAAATTTAAGATACTCACTCATAATCCTTGGACTAACGGCCCTCAGCCTAAATTCCTGTAAAGTCCTTGAAACAGACGTAGTCATTGACCCTAACTTCCCAAGTGTAGGTTCCGTCCAAACCAATGCCACTAAAGCTCAATTAGATGCCTTAGCTATTGGCCAAATTGCTACTGCCCGCGATGGAATTGCAACCTACCTCCAAGTAGTAGGAACGTTGGGCAAAGAAATATTCAACTTTAACTCTACCGAATCTCGTTGGATGACTGAGTTGAATGGCCTTCGCCCTATTGATAATTCTGCTTTTTATAATGGAGCTACTACGGCCTTTGGTTTGCAAATACGTCATGCCAATATTACAATTGCCTCCCTTAATGCTACCACTTCGGTAACCGATCAACAAAAAAATGGCTATCGTGGGTTAGCAAATACTTTCAAAGGGTTGGCAATGCTTTATCA
>JBDHXS010000110.1:0-13839 GCA_039810845.1 Runella sp.
AGCTTTATCTATGATAATTAATAGGAATAAAGCGGATTTTATCTCAATTATGTAGGCAGTTTTACGGTAAACGTCGTCCCCTCACCTTCCAAGCTTTCTACCTCAATCGTTCCCCCGTGTCCTTTGGTCACAATATCATAAGCCAAACTTAGTCCCAAACCAGTGCCTTCACCCGTAGGCTTGGTGGTGAAAAAGGGTTGAAAGATTTTGGCTTTTATCTGCTCAGACATACCGATGCCGTTGTCTTTCACGATTATCATAATTTGATTTTCAACTTGCTCAGTTTTAACCACGACCAAAGGCTTTTCAACGGTTTTCACAGCCCAGAAAGCATTATTTATCAAATTCAACAACACACGCCCTATATCCTGCGCAACAACTTCGACTTCAGGCAAATTCTCATCTTCAATTAACTCATAATCAGCACCAAAATCCTTGTCTTTTACTCTTAAACCGTGATAAGCGAGGCGCAAATATTCATCCGCCAATTTGTTAATATCGGTCAAAGCCTTTTCGCCTGTGCTGGTGCGAGAATGTTCTAACATACCCGACACAATACTACTCGCTCGCTTGCCGTGAAGATTGATTTTTTCTTGGTTTTGGGCGAGGTCATTTAGAAGTTCATTTTCTAATTCTTCGTCTCTTTGTCCCTGTTCCTTGCTCCGTTCATCCTTTAATTCCGAAATCAATTCCACACTCAACTCCGAGAAGTTATTGACAAAATTCAGCGGATTCTGAATCTCGTGGGCGATGCCCGCCGTGAGCTCGCCCAGAGAGGCAAGTTTTTCTTTTTGGATGAGTTGATTTTGGGAGGCTTTTAGTTCAGCGGTTCGTTCGGCTACTTGCCGTTCGAGGGTTTCGTTTTGGGTTTCGAGGATTTGCTGCTTTTCCTGTTCTTGGGCAATAGCCTGAACTTTGAGGTTTTCGTTTTCGGTCAATCGTGCTTGAAGTTCTTTGTTCCGTTCGCTGGCTTCGATGCCCATGTACAGCGAAAGCCCCACAGGAATAGCAATGGCTGAGAGGTTAAAAAATACATCAACTACGTAAGGTGAGATAGGGACATTTTGGTTCAATAATTCAATAAATACAAACCCTACCGAGCTGAGCATTACAGCCACGCCTAACACAATAAAGCCCTTATCTTTCTTTTTGAGGCCTATTCGAGTGAGCCTCAGTGTTACCAAAAAATTAATAAGGGCACTCGCAAAAGACATAATTGACCACAACATACCATAGGTGATACTCGACAAAACGCCTCCTACAATATTGGTAGTCAATACAATGATGAAATAAACATCAAAGCGGGTTTTGGATAGTCGGTAAAACGACCACAAGGCAAAGAGAGTGCCGATGATAACCGACCAAGTTGAAAAGTTTAAATACCAATAGCGAGCCTCGACCGAAAATGTATTTTGCCCGATAATCTTGAAAACATACTGCATGAAAGCCCCCAAAAAATAAATAGATAGGAACAGATGGGTTTTGTTGGATTTTTCGTACAAGTAAAACGACAAGTGTAGTACAAAAAGCATGAACAACAGGCCAATCTTAAACACTTCTAAGCCTGTGTAATATACCCTAAAATCACGCTGCCCATTTTGGGTTTTTACCAAATCCACGAGTCGGGCATTGAAGACGTTGTTTTGAGTGAGTGCATACAGGCGGGTATAGTGAATACGGGGCTGCACGACCAGTCGGACGGCTAAATGATAAGTACCCGCCGAATCAATAGGCAGGTAAAAGGGATAATCAAGGGGGTCTTGGGCCTGTACATTAGGTGTATCCACCTGACCGATAGTTTGAATAAGTTTACCGTTTAGATATACTTGAGAGCCTGTGGCTTGATTGACCGAAAGTCCCAGCGGATGTGGTAGTTGCTGCGTTACGTGGAGGGTGAGCCGCAGCCATCTCACTTGAGAGTCAAATAAGGCTGGAAACTCATGAATATCTTTCGTAGGATCAATGCCCTCCCAGGCCGAATCATCAAAATCAATTTTGGCAAAATTAGGATTATCGCCAGTGTGCCATTTCCAACCTTTATCAAGAAGGATTCCTTGTTTTGGTAGGGAATCTATGCGAAAAACCTCTTGCTTTTGAGAAAAGCCGAAACTGCAAATAAGTGCGAGAAAAAGCGTAAAGAATAGTGTTTTCACGGCTATGTGTTCTGAATAGGTAATCTCACAATAAACGTCGTCCCCTCACCCTCCACACTTTCCACCTCAATCGTTCCTCCGTGTCCTTTGGTCACAATATCATACGCCAAACTCAGCCCCAGCCCCGTGCCTTGGCCCGTGGGCTTGGTAGTAAAGAAGGGTTGGAAGATTTTGGATTGCAATTCTTCGGGGATACCTGTTCCGTTGTCTCTCACCGAAATTTGTATTTCGTCGTCTATTTTTTTGGAAGTTACCCAAACGGTAGGCTCATACTTAGGTAATGTTGGGGAATCGGTGGGTTCCGATTCGAGTCTCTGTTGGTTTTTCTTTTGGGCGGCGTAAAACGCATTGTTAATTAAATTCAACAATACGCGTCCCAAATCCTGCGGAATGACTTCAAGTTTGGGCAGATTGGAGTCGAAATCAGTGATTATATGAGCATTAAAAGATTTGTCTTTGGCGCGCAGACCGTGATAACTCAGCCTCAAGTATTCATCGGCCAAGGCGTTGAGGTCGGTTAGTTCTTTTTTACCTGTACTGGCGCGGGAATGTTGTAGCATCCCTGTCACGATACTTGAAGCACGTTTACCGTGGTGGTTGATTTTTTGGAGGTTTTGGACAAGGTCGCTCAGGATTTCTTCTTCCAACTCCTCATCCCTTTGCGCTTTGTCCCTTGCTCTTTCACTTTTTAAATCTTCCAACAATTCGACCGAAACCTCCGAAAAATTGTTCACAAAGTTCAACGGATTCTGAATCTCGTGGGCAATCCCCGCCGTGAGTTCGCCCAGAGAAGCCAACTTTTCTGACTGAATCAACTGTTCTTGGGTAGCTTTGAGGTGTTCAAGGGCTTGTTGAAGTTCTTCTTTCTGTTGTCTGAGTTCGGCAGTACGCTCAGCTACTTGGTATTCCAAATCCAGTTTTTTTGCTTCCAGTATTCGGTTAGCTTCTTCTTCTTGGGTCAGTTTGAGGAGCTGTTTGTTGAGTTCTTTTTGTTGACGACGTGCCATCATTGCCAACACAAAGCTGGTTGTTATCACAATTCCTTTGGCAGCATCAAAATAATTATGGTTAGTTTTGTAGAATTGGTGTACCCAATAATTAGCTAGGTTGTCAATCAAAAATACAAGACCTAAGGGTACAATCATCCAAAATAGCAACCGGGCATGAGATACCTTATCCTTTAATAAATAAGCAGGAATAGCTACAAGTAAGAGTAAAAGAAAAAAAACAGGAGGAGCCATAACTTTTGTACCTGAGACTACTTGAAGCCCTAATAGCCCAAAAGCACCCAATCTTGCATATTTAAGCCGCTTGTCCCACTCCGGAAGGCGCTCCGCAGTCTGTAAAAATTTTTGAGTAAACGGTAGCAAAAAAAATGCAACCAAGAACGGGAGAACAAAGCTCATAGCCAGAAAGTATTAAGGTTTTAGAAAGAATACTTTTTATCAAAGATACTTAACATTGTTTTTTGTCCAATATCCGTATTTTTGTCCAATATTGCTTATTTTCTATGTCTTTTCACCCACTTTACCGTTCGTTAGGAATCCGAACTGATGAAATCCGAACCGTCGGTCTGTTTTTTTTACATCATTTTTTTCTTGGTTTTGGCACGATGCTGATTTATGTATCGTCCAATGTTATCCTGCTCGAAAATCATCCGGAAACCAGTCTGCCACTCGCCTACATGGCATCGGCGGTAGGAATGATGCTCATTGGAAAGATTTATACCTATTTTGAACACCACCTTTTATTAGATCGCTTAGTGATACGGGTGTTGTGGACGGTCATTGCTTTGACGGCGATTATTTTGGTTTTGGTCTATTTTGGTCATTCGGTGGCTTCGGCAGTAGGTATCATGGTAGGCTTTCGGGCCATTTATTTACTCACCAATTTAGAGTTTTGGGGGGTATCGGCAGTTGTATTTGATGTGCGACAAAGCAAGCGGCTTTTTGGGGTGATCAGTGCAGGTGATATGCCTGCCAAGGCTCTGGGGGGGATGCTGGCCGTGCTGATTCATGGACATACCGAACTCCTTCTTTTGCTTTTTCTGGCATTTGGGTTCTTTTGGGCTGCTATGTACACAGCAGTATTGACTTTTCGCTCGCATCAAGTTGCCACTTCGCATACCCCTGCCCCACTCCAGCGTCGGCCCATGCCTCGCCTGATTGCGCAATTGTTTGGCGGTAGTCAGTTGATTTTTGCGATGTGCTTGAGCCTTACGGCCGTAGCGGTGATGGCAACGGGGGTCGAATACGCGTTTTTTATCAATGTAAAATACAAACTCCACAGCCAAGCAGAAGTAATGATGTACCTCGGTGGGGTATTGACCCTCACTTATCTGCTGGCAACCTTTGTCAAGCTGGTCGTTTCACGCCAAACAATTGAGTATTTGGGCATCAATCGAGTATTGGCCTTATTGCCATTGGGTGGTTTGGGAGCAGCCTTATTTTTAAGCGGTGTTTTCTTTTGGCAACTCGACAAATCCATTCAGTTAGTGGCATATTGCCTTGTTTATCTTGGCTTTGAAGTCGTGCGCCGCGCTTTGTTTGACCCTGTATTTTTGGTGCTATTTCAGCCACTTTCTACCCATCAACGTCTGCAAGGGCATACCCTTGCCAAAGGTTTTTACGAGCCGCTTGGACTGGGCATTGGTGGATTGATGCTGTATTTAAGCCATCATTTATGGCAAGGGGGCGAATGGTTTTTGGTAGAAGAGATTGTGGTGGGAGCCATCTTTGCACTTTGGTTTTTGCGCCGTACCTATCGCCAGTATGTTCATACCCTTCAAGATGCACTCAGTCGCCGATTTATGGCCGTAGAAGATTTGGCCATCCCCGACGAAGCTGTTCATGCTGTTCTAAAAAATCTTCGTAGCGACAAACCCAAGGAAGTCATCAACGCCATAGAATGGTTGATGGCCAATCGGCCAAGCAGCGTATCTTCTGACCGACTTTATCGCTACATTATGGAGTTGGTGGCTCACTCCAACGAACAAGTACGATTGAGGGCACTCGAAATTGCTGAAAAATTGGGAATAAAACTCAAACCTGTGCAGTTGCGAACACTAGCTAAAGAAGACCTTCATCCTCCTATCCGCGAAGCAGCTGCTTGGTTGGTGAGTCAACAATCGGAGCAAATGGGGGTAGAGTTGCTGTATAATGAAGATTTGATGGTGCGTAAGGGGGCAATCAGAGGGCTTCTCCGAACAAACCCAGACCATGTCTCGGCCAAGACATCACTGGAAGCCATGCGGCAAAATTCCCACGTCAACAGTCAATTAGCAGTACTTGATATTATTCGTTCGCTGAAATTGGTTCAATATGTTGATTTTGTAAAAACAGCCCTTAATCACTCTAACGATGGGGTGGTATCGGCAGCGATTCAAACAGCGGGAACGTTATCTCACCCAACGTTAACAGAAAAACTGGTTGATTTCTTAAACGATAAACGCTACTGGCGCGAAGCGGCGAGGGGTCTGGCCCAATTAGAAGAGATCGCAATTCCCCTGTTACGCAAGCATATTACAAATAAAAAATCAATTACTTTAGACCGACGCATCATTGTAGTAGGCAGTCAAATGCAGTCGGAGGCCGCCCACGAACTGTTGATTGAGTTATTACAACGTCCCGATGTATCAGTACGAACAGCCGCATTACAAGCCCTAAAAAATTACCCCAATTCGAAGCGTAACGCGGCTGTATTTAAGCAGCTTCTCCAAGCTGAATTCCAACTGGCCCAAAGGCTATTGCATGGCCAAACCGAAGCAATTGAGCAAGACCTGAAAAATAGCCTTAACTATGAACAAGAGGTAGTGATACAACGTATCTTTGGACTACTGATGCAACAGTATGACCAAGACATCATTTTGAGTACCCAAATGAGTGTACTGCACAGCTCACGCGAACGACGCGCCAACTCGCTCGAATTGCTCGAAAACCTCGTGCCACGTCAAGTATATAGTGGACTGCACGCTTTGCTCGACAACGTATCAAACGTCGAGCAAATTCGTTTGCTGGATGCCCAAATGGGCGTTTTTACTGCTAAAGAATCTATTAAAGAATATATCCTGCAAAAAGGCACACAACATTTCACCGACTGGACCATTCGTTTAGCACTTCGGGGGATGCCGCCTGAAAAATTATTTCAATATCCTGATTTACACCTCATGAGCCACTCTACTACCACCGCTACAGTTTCGATTACAGAAAGGGTAATGGTGTTGAAAAACACTGATTTATTTGCCGAAACACCCGAAAATGTTTTGAGTAGCATTGCCCCTATCATGCGTGAAGTAAGCTATCACGAAGGGCAAACAGTGTTTGAAAAAGGAGATTTAGGTACGAGTATGTTTGTAATTTATGATGGCCAAGTCGGAATTTATGACGGCAAGGTGCAATTGGCTACATTTGGGCGTGGCGATGTCTTTGGTGAATTAGCCCTGTTGGATGCAGAGCCACGTTCGGCAGCAGTTATCACTCTAAACGACGTGCAACTTTTCCGTATTGACCAAGCCGATTTTTACGACCTCATGGACGAGCGAGGGGAAGTGTTGCGCAACATCATCCGAATTTTATGTCAACGTATTCGTAATCAAAACACCAAATTGAGGGCCTTGGCTACGAAGTAAATTCGACAAAATCAACTCATGTAGCCATTGATGGTCAAGCTCCCAATAAGGCTTTTTAGAGAAGGGGCATTGGCAGCCAAATCGCTCAGAATAGGATTTTCGATACCCCAATCCAGTTCAAGTTCGGGATCATCCCAACGACAACGCCAATTATCGTCGGCACCGTAGTCAGGGTAAGCTTCTGATACTGATTGTACGTGAATAGAAGGCGTAAAAAAATACCAGCCATGCAACATACCCACAGGAAAAACCAGGGCAACGGGGTCTTCGCCAAAAAGCTCAAATAAGGCTGATTGGTGTTGAGTTGGTGAATCTGGCCGCAAATCTCTTAATCCCACCAAGCAATGACCTTCAATCAGACAAAAATACTCGTCGTGGCGTATGTGAAAGTGCATTCCTCGAAACACATTTGCGTCTGATTTCACGGCACTCCACTGAACAGGCTTGAGTACTGTTCCCCAATAATCTTGAAATATTTCGGTAAAGGAGCCACGGTGATCGGTATGTTCGTCTAATGAAACCAATCGTACTTGATACAAATGAGAGCCGTTGATTTGGGAAGATTTGAGAATTTGAGAAGTATTCATGACACGGTTTTAATAATTGTTCAAATTTATCAACCGAGTTTATCAAAAAAACTGAGGTGCGTCATGTTCTCATAGAAGTTTGATTTTGGGCTTTCTTCATAGTAAAAACAAGTATATTTTCGGCTTTTGTATAAATAAACTCTTCACCAAATCTATGAGTCACTCACTCAATCGCCGTCAATTCATCAAACAAACTGGTTCGGCGGCTCTTGGCCTGACCTTTCTCTCTGGTTTTACGCGTAAAGTAGCTCCCAGCGACCGCTTGCGGGTAGCCCATATTGGGCTGGGTGGCATGGGAACGCAACACTTGAAATGGTTTGCCAACTTGCCCGAAGTAGAAGTGGCAGCTTTGTGTGATTTAGACGAAACTCACTTAGCAGCCGCCAAAAATACATTACTTGGTATTCAGCCGCAATCGCAGGTTCAAACCTACAATGATTTTCGTCGAATCCTCGAACGAAAAGACATTGATGCTGTCACCTGCGCCACACCCGACCATTGGCATGCTCAGGTAGCAATTTTGGCTTTTGAAGCGGGCAAAGATGTCTATGGCGAAAAGCCTTTGTCATTTAATGTGCGTGAAGGACAAAAAATGCTCAAATCTCTCAAACGCCATCACCGTATCTTTCAATTAGGTACACAAATTCACGCAGGCGACAATTACCACCGCGTGGTAGAAATCATCCGTTCGGGAGCAATTGGCAATGTTCATACCGTTCGGCTTTGGAAAACAGGCGCTCCTCCCGTCTTGGGGCCAGCCAATTATCAAGAACCGCCTTCTACGCTCAATTGGGATTTTTGGTTGGGTCCTGCACCTTATTCCAAATACACGCCTGAGCGTTGTCATTTCAATTATCGCTATTTTCTGGATTATTCGGGAGGAGTATTTCAAGACTTTTGGTGTCATATTGCCGATGTCGTATGGTGGTCGCTCAACCCCCAAAATCTTCAGAGTATTAGTGCTAAAGGAGAAGTTTCGGAAGGAATCGGCGATACCCCCAAATGGATTGATGTAGATTACCAATTTGAGGGTCTGAAAATTCACTGGACAACTGCGCCGCCCAACGTACCTGGAGCAGCGGGCAAGGGCATTGGTGCGTATTTTGAGGGAGAAAAAGGAACACTTCTCTGCGATTATAACACCCGAGAAATTACGATTGGAGGAGTAATGATGAAAGACATAGATAGTGTTCCGATAACGATTCCGCGCTCACCCGGACACCAGCAAAACTTCATCAATGCCGTGAAGTCCCGCACCCAACCCGAATCTAATCTCGAATACGCCCGCGCCATGACCATGCCAATGCACTTGGGATTGATTTCATATCGTTTGGGCAGAGAGTTGCAGTGGAACGCAAAAAAAGAAAAATTCTACCACGACGCAGAAGCTAACAATTTGCTTTCAAGAGAATACCGCGCAGGCTGGGACTGGGTTTAAGCTTTCAATAAAAATTTTATGACAAAATACCTCTTTTTATCTCTCCTTTTCAGCGGACTGTTTTTTAAAGCAACCGCGCAGGAAAAAAGCCTTTTCAACGGGAAAGATTTGACGGGTTGGCATATAGACGTGCCTGCGATGGACAAAGACCCAAATCTGCGAAATCCCTTTATCATCAGAAATGGGATGTTGGTCAGTTTGGGCGAACCCCAAGGCCATTTGATCACGGATGCCGACTATCAGAACTACCGCATTGAGGTGCAATATCGGTTTGCGGGCAAACCTGGCAACTGTGGTTTGCTATTGCACGCATCTACTCCGCGTTCGTTGTATGGCATGTTTCCTAAATCAATTGAATCTCAAATGATGCACAAAAATGCAGGAGATTTCTGGTGTATCGTCGAAAATATCGAAGTGCCAGAAATGGAGACACGACGCGGCCCTAAAGAAAATTGGGGAACGGTGGACGGAAAAGAACGCCGAGTAAAGAATTTGACCGACAACTCTGAAAAACCCTTGGGCGAATGGAATACCATGATTGTGGAATGCCTGAATGACCACATCAAAGTATGGGTCAACGGCGATCTGGTCAATCACGGTTTTAATTGTACAGCCCAAAAAGGCCAAATAGCACTGCAAGCCGAAGGCGCCGAGGTGGAATTTAGAAAAGTAGCTTTGACACCAATTACGAAATTGACAGAGTAGTTATGGAACGATAGAACAAAACCTTAAATCACCAATAAGTCCTGCCAAATTGACAGGGCTTATTGGTGATTTTACCTCACTTACTTCTATACATCGTCGCTTTTGGGAAGAATCAATAATTCTTGTAAAACAGCATCAAACTCTTCTTGGGTTGTAGGATTTTTATCGTGTAGTTCGGCGTAGGAAATTTCATAGTTAATGTCATAGTTAATGTCATGAATATATTGCCATTTCAAGGAAACAAGTCCATTTATCATGTCTTTTAAATATTTTTTTTCCTGCAAAAGCCTTAAATCTGCTTCGCCTAAAAAGCCAATCAAATAATTGGCTATGTAATCATTTTTTAAGTGAGCTATTTCGGCAAATTTTGTAGAACTATGTCCCAAAATCTTTGATAACTCATACAATTTCTTGTCGGGTTCTTCTGAAGGGTCTGATTGATTGTGCATTTGGTGAGGGATTAAAAGTAGGGTATTTTTCAAAAGTCAACAGTTATGCGTATTACATTGTTTTAAAAATCAACTAATGTACGTATATCTATCGGCTATTAGTTTTTCTCTTTCAAATAACCATAAAACAAATGGAGCAAGGCTAAACCTCGCTCCATTGCTATAAATACTAAGTTTTCCTCTAAAACCAAAAGCACTACAAATTCTTCGCTTTCAACTGCTTCACAGCATAATCTGCCGCGCGAGCTGTAAGTGCCATGTAAGTCAGGGATGGATTTTGCGTAGCCGTTGAAGTCATGCAAGCACCATCTGTGACGAATACGTTTTTGCAGGCATGAAGTTGATTCCAATTATTCAACAACGACGTTTTTGGGTCTTTGCCCATGCGACAGCCGCCCATTTCGTGGATATCGAGACCTGGTGCTTTGTCAGGTATATCATGAGTTTTGATGTTTTTGAAACCTGCTTTGGTAAACATTTCCGTCAACTGCTCGTGATAATCCTTGATCATCTTTTCGTCGTTGTCGTCGTAGCTGACCGAGATTTTCAACTGAGGAATTCCCCACTGATCAGTCAATTTTGAGTCGAGTGCTACGTAATTGGTTTCTTTCGGAATCGTCTCCCCCATCATGTGCGAGCCTACGCGCCAATTACCATATTTCTTCTCGGCAAGGCTATTTTTCAAGTCCTCACCCATGCCTGAGCGGTCGTTGTACGTCACGCGATTGCCGCCAAACCCTGCTGCATAACCACGTATGAAGTTGGTTTCTTGCTTGAGGAGATTGCGGAAACGTGGGATATAGCCACTGTTAGGCCGAATACCTTCGGTAGTGGTATCCAAAAATCCTTCGTATTCTGCTGAAATGCTGGTACGGTAATTATGGAAAGCCACATATTTACCCAGCAATCCATTGTCATTTCCTAAGCCGTTTTGAAAACGATTGGATTTAGAGTTGAGTAGAATCAAGTTCGTATTCAATGCGGCGGCATTTACGAAGATAATTTTGGCATAGTATTCGGTCGCTTCTTTGGTATTGGCATCAATGACACGTACCCCTGTAGCTTTGTTAAGTTTTTCATCGAAAATAATGGAATGAACAACCGAATCAGGTTTTAAGGTCATTTTACCAGTACGTTGCGCCCAAGGAATAGTAGAAGCATTGCTGCTAAAATACCCCCCATATGGGCAGCCACGCTGACACAAAGCACGGTTTTGGCATTGCGCGCGACCTTGGTCATAGTGAATTTGGTTGGGTTTGGTCAAGTGCGCACAGCGGCCAATGATAATAGGACGCGCCCCGTTGTAGTGCTTGGCCATTTGTTCACTAAAATATTTTTCCACACAATTCATTTCGTGTGGTGGCAAAAACTCACCGTCGGGCAATTGCGGCAAACCGTCTTTATTACCTGAAATCCCTGCAAATTTTTCTACATAACTGTACCAAGGCGCAATATCTTTATAATTAATGGGCCATTCTACGGCAAAACCATCGCGAGCAGGGCCGTCGAAATCCATTTGCGACCAGCGTTGTGTTTGACGCGCCCAGAGAAGGGATTTCCCTCCCACCTGATAGCCTCGAATCCAGTCAAAAGGTTTTTCTTGTACGTAAGGATGATCAGCATCTTTTACAAAAAAGTGGGCTGCATCTTCGTTGAAAGCATAACACTTGCTTACAATCGGATTAGCATCTTTGACAGCCTTGGGCATTTGTCCCAAGTGTTCAAACTCCCACGGGTTTTTCAATGTAGTCGGATAGTCTGTCACGTGTTGTACATTACGACCTCGTTCGAGAACAAGCGTGCGCAACCCTTTGCCAGTAAGCTCCTTAGCCGCCCAGCCACCGCTAATACCCGAACCAATGACAATGGCGTCGAACGTGCGGTCTTTGATAGAATCTATATTGAAATAAGACATAGCCCCTAAATCCCCAATGGGGACTTTTTATTTGAAATTTGAGTTCTAAAAAGTTTACTTCTTCATTGATTTCTCCCCCATTGGAGGTTAGGGGGCTTTCTTCACAGGTACACACCCATGATAAAAACCGGGAGCCATATTGTACTTTTGGATATTAACCATGACGTATTCAGAGTTTTGATAACCCTGAATCGTTAGGTTTTTTATCATATTCACAAACTGTTTGGCAGGTTGATTGGTAGAACCAACCATTTTATTGAGCAAATCAATTCGTTGGGTTTTGTCACATTCCACAAAGGGTTTGCTATAAATTTGCTTAGACGCAGTTTCTGTTAATGTAAGACCTTGTTTTAGATTTTTTTGTGCTTCTTCGCCGTAGCAATCGTTGATCATGCGCATAGCAAACTGATGCACTTTGAGCGATTTGGCACCAGGAGTAGCGGTTTCAGGAATAATTGTTTCTACAATTTCGGCCAAGAGATCCTCTTCCATAACCGATAAAGTCGAAAAGGAACCAATGGATTCAGGAGTCCAAGAAGAAGCCCAAGCGGGAAGGCTTATTAGCCCTCCAACAGTCATTGTTAGGTTCTTTAGTGCAGATCGGCGTTGCATATTGTTTATCGTTAACTGTGAATTGTTCTGAGTGAGTCACATTATTTATAAAGTAAACCACTCAGTTTGAATTACCCATTCAAAATAAAATAAAAAGTCTGATATTTCATTCTACTTTCTTCTTTGAAAGCATCGAAGACTCCCGCACCATCAACTGTGTACCGAGGACAACTGTTTCAGGAGTAGTATGTTCTGATTCTAATTGTTTAATAAGTAACCTGACAACCTGCGCTCCCATTTCCTGAATCGCTTGATTCACGCTTGTGAGCGATGGGGAAAGATAAATGCAGGTCGGCTCATTGTTGAAGCTTACCAACGCTACATCATCGGGGATTCTTATGCCTTTTTGTTTGAGTGCATACATGGTTGAAAACGCAATACGGTCGCTCATGGTCAAGATACCATCGGGCGGTTCGGGTAGGCTCATCATGTTGAGTGCCTGCATCATGGTGTTTTCTTGCGTAAAATCGCTGTGGAAGACATAACGTTCTTTGTAGGGCAAATTATATTTTTGTAGAGCTTCTTTAAATCCTGCCAATCGCTGATTACTAATCAATAAATTGGGAGGGCCTGCCAAACAACCTAATCGCTGGCAACCGTTTTCGATAAGGTGTTCGGTAGCTTTGAAAGCTGCTAATTTATTATCAACAATTACTTTAGAAGTTTCGATTTCTTCGGCATATCGATCAAAAATGACAACAGGAATTTGCTTGCGTATGAGCCGATTGATGTGGTCAAAATCATTGGTATCGCGTGCCAAAGAAATAATAAATCCCTCTACCTGACTATTGAGCAAGTTTTGAATTTGGGCTATCTCACGCAGATACGATTCATTGGTTTGGCACACCACTACGCTGTATCCCGCTTGCATGGCGGCTTCTTCAATGCTGTTGAGTACTGAGGAAAAAAAATAATAACTCAAGGTCGGTACAATCACCCCAATGGTTTTGGTACGGCTTTTGGCTAAATTTTTTGCAAGCTGATTAGGCTGATAGTCCATTTCTTGCGCCAATTTCAATACCGCTTGGCGAGTTTCAGGGTGGATTTCGGGCATTCCACGTAAGGCTCGTGATACTGTTGAAGCAGATAAATTGAGTGCCTGTGCTATGTCTTTTATTGTAACGGGGGTGTTTCGAATCATCTTGAAATAGGAAATATAATTTTTACAATACAAGGTGCGAGAAATATATTTATTAAAAGGGTAAAAATGTAATTTTAAATTATTTTTATAGTCAATAGTCCGCTACGAAATTTATAAAAAAGGGGTGAAATGCTTAGGTTTGTTTTGCGAACCAACTCTAAGTATCACCCCATGAATGTTACAACACTCATAGAGCAAATATTGCAAAAAAT
>JBDHXS010000111.1:0-13253 GCA_039810845.1 Runella sp.
TTTTTTACTTTATCAAGTGAGGAAAGAAAAGGTAAGTCAAAACTTGAAAAATTATTTTACCCAAACTGCTTTGCATTTAGGGCATTTTTTTTGCTTGGTTAATAACTCAAATTCGCGATTCCCAAACGGGTCGCGGCAGTGAGGATTGGGGCAACGGTAGCGTTGACGATATTCTTTTTCAATAAGTTCGAGTTTTTCGTCGGTCGAAAGCAAGTGAGACGAAAGTGTAGGGATTAAAATACTAAGACCGGCACTTGACAACATAGCCAAAATACCAAATGCTCCCGCTGTTGCGACTGTCCCTACTCCAATCACCGACCCACCTACTACACTCCAAAGCCGTATCATTTTATCACGGTCGCGGCAAGCTTTACGAAGTACGGGATAATCGTCATATACTTTTTGCAAATCAGCAAATTCTTCAGTAAAATCTAAGGGGTCTTTCTCCAATGTTAATTTTTCACTTGATTGCATCTTTGGTTTTGGTAATAAATCTGGCACCAAAAAGGCTAAATCAGCTAACCATATTTTATCCTGAATATCAATAAGCTTGCGGATTACTCGTATAAGATGTCCTTCGTTTTCAATAAAAGTGCCACGCTTACTACCGCAATCTTCGATGATAAAACTGGTAGGCGAACAAATAGTCAATTGGGCATGATGACGACTGACATGGGGATTGTCAAGAACAACGTCGTTTTGCTTATCACGGCCAATTGAAATAATAGTAATTTCGGGAATATTGTCTTTTAAATCCATAGCTAATGCCCAAATTTTAGCCTAATTTCTTTATTTCCTTCTAACTTTCCAAACAGTTTTTCCCCGCCACATACCCCGTCGTCCAAGCAGCTTGAAAGTTATAGCCGCCCGTAATACCATCAATATCAAGGACTTCACCAGCAAAGAAAAGCCCTGGGATTTGGCGGCTTTCGAGGGTCCTGGCATGAAGTCCGCTTAGGCTAACGCCACCACAGGTAACAAATTCCTCTTTGAAGGTGGTTTTGCCCTGTACTTCCAACTGAAAATTGGTGAGATGCTCTACCAAACGATGGAGGTTTTTAGCAGGTAAATCAGCCCAACGCATCGTATCGGGAATATTGGAGAGTTCGACCAATTGCTTCCACAATCGCTGTGGCAATCCGAACGGGGCTTGGGTAGGGACAAATTTGCCTTTCCAACCAACATCGCGCTGAAAATCGGTGAGTTGCTCTTGAATTTCGTTGGGCTTTCTGTTGGTAAAATTAATCAAAGACACAAATTGATAGTTTTTGTCGGACAACTCCCGCGCTCCCCACGCCGACAAACGCAGTACTGCTGGGCCACTTACACCCCAATGCGTAAACAGAAAAGGGCCTGTTTCGGTGAGTTTGCTACCTGCCATTTTTACACTCACTGCACCGACCGATACACCCATCAAGTCTTTCAGAGGTAATTTTGGAACATTAAAGGTAAACAAAGATGGTACTGGCAATACGATTTCAATACCCAATCTTGACAACCAATCATAACCCGACAACTGTGAATGTCCACCCGAAGTTACTAAAACGCGGTCGGCATAAAGCATTTCGCCTGATTGCAAAGTTAATTCAAAGCCTCCATTTTTAGGCTCAATTTGAGTGACTCCCGCACTCGTCCGAACCTGTATATTGGCATTTTTCGCTGATTTTAATAGGCAGTCAATAATCGTTTCGGAGCTGTTGGTAATCGGAAAAATTCGCCCATCAGGTTCGGTTTTGAGTGATACACCCCGACTTTCAAACCACTGTATGGTGTGCTGATTATTGAATATTTCAAACAACGGACGCAAAAACTTTGCCCCGCGTGGATAGCCCTTTACTAATTCGGGAATAGTAGAAGCAGAATTGGTCACGTTGCAACGTCCTCCCCCTGAAATACGAACTTTACTCAACACCGTTCGGCTTTTTTCTACAATCGTAACTTTTGCTTCCCTAAAAGTTTCGGCAGCCGTAATAGCTCCCATGAATCCTGCGGCACCGCCGCCGATGACAATGATATGTGGTTGTTGCATTTAGTTGAATCGCACCTTGGCAATCTGAAATAGAAAATAAGGTTGAAAGTGATGAAACTTTTGGGAAGTTCAAAAAAACTTTGTGTTGTTCGACCTTCTATGGCTTTCTTTGCGTTTAATAAAAAAAACGCTACTCAATCAATAATGCACCGTAAAGGCTTACGTTTAGGGAATACCCTGTTTTTGTTATTTTTCTTTGTTGTTATAGGGCTTGTACTGCACTACCGTGGGCGGACTAAACCCTTGGTGGCGTTTTGGAACGACGTAAAAAGTGTGTTTATCTATGACCGAAAACCTGCCGAAAGAGGCGATAATCCTTACCGAAATCCTGAACCTACCAGCACCGCAGAAGATGACCGCACCGACGATATAGCTTCCGATGAGCGTCCAATAGTTAAAGATGAACAAACGCTATTGGAAAAAATCGGGCTGAGCAAACAAACTGAATCAAAAGAAGAGGAGTCTGATGTCACTTCCTCAGATGGTTTTGACTTCGCCAGAATCAAAGATTTCAACCTTCCTGCTATCGGTTCTAACGACCAAATTGTGCGTCATCGTCGCTACACACTCCGCTATCGAGAACAATATGAACAGGCTGATTGGGTAGCTTACAAATTAACAGGCGATGAGGCCCGCGCCTATCTCTCGCGCGATGGCAATAAGTTTGTTCCTGACCCGCTCGTCAAAACAGGTTCAGCCACGCACGCCGATTATACGCGTTCGGGCTATGACCGCGGCCATTTGGCTCCTGCGGGCGATTTTAATACCTCGCCCGACGACAAGCAAGAGACATTCTATATGAGCAACATCAGCCCACAAGTGGGAGATTTCAACCGTGGAATTTGGAATGACTTGGAGCAAAAATTTCGTCAATGGGCTGAGCGAGATGAGGAATTGTACGTGGTAACAGGTCCTGTTTTGAAATCTGGGCTTCCTACCATTGGCAAATACAACGAAATTGCGGTTCCTGAAATGTACTACAAAATTGCACTCTGTCTCACCGACGGGCAGCCTCGAATGATTGGGTTTTTGATGAAAAATGAATTTTCGAGCGAAAACCTTAAAACATTTGTGGTAAGCGTAGATGAAATCGAACGATTGACAGGCATTGACTTTTTCCCACGCATCCCCGATGCAATGGAGAAAAAACTGGAAAGCTCGACTACCACCAAAGGTTGGTTCTCGGCCAGAAACTAACCTTTGATTCTTAAAACCACAATACCGCTATGTTTCTTGATTTTTTGTAGATAATCTGCCAAAGGCTCGGTAGAGACAACTACTTTTTTGGCGTCAGAAGAAGCATGAAGCAAGTAAGCACGATTTCCTTTTTTGAGAATAAAGCCTTCATGATTGAAATCTAAACCAGCTATTCCAGAAGTAATACCGATTATATCACCGTCTTGTAAATTGCTTTCAATATTGGCCACTTTGTCTTTTGGAAGATAGTACCAAGCCGTATTGCTCAGTTTTTGTTCTACCTGCTGTATTGTTCCAAAAGCCATGTCATCTTCCAAGGCAGGATAAAGCCCTCGGTGCATAGTCATAAAATTGATAGTAGGCTGGTGCTTTATTCCTCCCAATTGGGCAGTAATATCAGAATACCAACCCATCGCTTCACCCTGCTGTTTCCATTCCAAAAAATAATGCAATCGTGAGCCATAGCCATCCACATTACCTTCTCGATAGCGCATCTGCCGAAGAAGCATCTGAAATTCGAGATATGTTCTGAGATGGTGTCGTGCAAGCGTCATTGCTAAAATAGATTCTACAAAAGTGTAGCAATCAAATTCTCGAAGATTACAAATGAGTTTTTCGGGAGTCTGCTCAAGCGTATGAGCTACATAAGGAGTCCCAAAAAAACTTTGGGCCACGGTCATCAGTGTTGCAGCTTTTGTGGGGCCTTTCTCTACTTGTATTTTTTCGGCAAAAATCGCTTGGTTAAGGTCTATGATAAGCCAAGACGAAAGCAATAACCCAACAAAAAAAATAGAACACAGATAAGACAGATTCAAAAGGGTTGTAAAAACCTGTTTCATCCAGCCAATCTGCGTTCTATTGATTGCCTTTCTCATTTACATTAATTTTCGACTGCTACATTCCATTCAAAAGTAACAGCTTGCTCAATATCAGGATGAAGACTCAAAGCCACCGGACACGTATAAGCCGCACGCTCCAATTTAGCCTTATCGGTTTGGCTCAATGCTGCCCCAGTGAGCATCGAAAGTTTTACTTCGACTTTAGCAATCTTACGAGGGGGTTCTGCCGACATCCCTTTTGTAATTTCCATCTGAGAACCTTTCAAATCAATTTCATCGCGACGGGCTACTATCCCCATAATGGTCATCATACAGCTTCCTAAGGAAGCAGCTACCAAATCAGTAGGAGAAAAAGCCTCTCCTTTTCCATTGTTATCGGTAGGAGCATCAGTAATAATTTTCGTTTCTGACTGTAAATGAGTCGCTTCTGTGCGTAGGTCGCCAAGATAAACTGTTTGAACGGTCGGCATAGTCTTAATCTAATTTTGTAAATATTGATTTATAAACGCTGGGTTAAGCGAATGCAATTTACGGGTTATAAAAAAATCTGAACCATAAAGGCCATAAAATAGTTTAATTAGGCAAAGACAGTCGCAACTTTTTTGTTGTTTTTCACGTACATTGACTTGACTTTGAAAAGTATTTTTGGTAGGTTTAGATAAAATTTTTGTTAAGTCTGATGAAATCATTTGCCAATATAGCTTTTGCCCTTTTGCTGTTTGTTCAAGCCGCTTGGAGTCAGCAACGCCGCTCTAAAACCAATCTGGAAGAAGAGCAAGAAGAATACTCAACCATCACTACGTATGGTATTACAACCAACACCAACTCAGGGCTATTGGGTGGGTTTGTATTTCGCCATTCTACGCGTCTTGAAAATGAACTCTTTGGGCGCCCCCAATACCGTTATTTAGGATTAGAATTAGTCAATGTGCGCCACCCCAAAGAACTGTCTCAGTCAAGTAATACAGGTTCGCGATTTACTCCTGGCAAGCAAAATTATTTATTTGCACTACGCCCGCAATATGGTCGTGAAATTATACTTTCTAATCGAAACAATGATGAAGGCATCTCCATCAATGGAATTGTGGCCGTGGGCGCGTCATTAGGTATATTAAAGCCTTATTATATTCAGTATCAGGTTCGTCCAGGCGTAGTACGTACCGAAGCTTATGACCCTGTCAAGCACACCGATTTAGGAAATATTTTAGGTTCAGGAAATATCCTTCAAGGCTTAGGAAATTCTAAAATAATCCCCGGTGTTAACGCCAAAATTGCCTTTAGTTTCGAATTGAGCGCCTTTCGCAGCAACCTCACAGGCTTGGAAGTGGGCTTCTTAACTGAACTTTTTTCTAAAGCACCCATTATTATCCCCTTTGCTGAAAATCGTAGCTTGTTCACGTCAGGTTACGTAACTTTGTTCTTCGGAAACAAAAAATGAGGTTAGTTTATAAGAATTTATTATTAGTTGCCCTTTCTTGCATTTTTACTTTAGGATTGGGAGAAATAGCATTGAGAGCTTACCAGAGTACACTAAAACCCTACTTTGAATCAGATGAATATTTAGGTTGGGTGGTAAAAAAAATGTACATTATGAGTTAGCAAAAAAAGATGGGTGTGGAGAGCTGTATCATTTAACGTACCAAACAGATAGTCTTGGATTTAGAAAGTTTGGAAATACTTCAACCTCAAAAAAGAAGGTGCTTTTTATCGGTGATTCATTTACCCAAGCTCAAGATGCATCCGATGATAGTACTTATTATACACTTCTAAGTCAATGGCTAAATTTTGAGGTTTTTGCCTACGGAACAGGCGGTCATGGAACTTTACAGGAAGCGCTTCGGCTTGAACAAATCATTACCCAAATCAACCCTCATCTTGTTGTTTTACAGTTTTGTGAAAACGACTTGATAAACAACTGCTACGAATTGGAACAAGCCAGCATACAACACAACAACCGCCACCGAAGACCTTATTTAGACATTAATGACTCTTTGTTTTACGCTAATCCAGCCATAAATTCTACCCTATCTTTTATTATTGAAAAATCTAAGCTGTTGTCTTTTATTATGGGTAAAATCAGAAATTTGCTCATTTCGAAAACGAATAGTAAAGAGATATTTAACCCAGTAGAATACAACAAAGCAAAACAAATAACTGATAAATGCTTAAAGAAAATAAAGTTAATTTGTGCAAAAAGCCGTGCTACTTTTGTGAGTTTTACTGTCAATGAGTCATTGATTGGTAGTAAAAAAACATATCAATCACTCATGCAACAAAACAACATTGAAATCTTAGGAGATGTGCCTCAGGCCATTGCCAATAAAGAAAAACAAGGTGAATGTTGTCTTGCCGAAGACAAAGGCCACTGGAATCACACCGGGCATCGCATTTGCGCAGAATCTTTAATGAATCGTTTACAATACGTGCTTACTCACGAAATAAAACAATGATTGAACTCCCTGTAATAACTTCTGAGCGAAAAAAACGCCCAGATTGGTTAAGAGTAAAGCTGCCCGTAGGGCCAGAATATCGAAAAGTTCGGACAATAGTTGATACCAACAAACTCCATACCATTTGCGAAAGCGGCAATTGTCCAAACATGGGCGAATGCTGGGGCGAAGGCACTGCCACATTTATGATTTTGGGGAATGTCTGTACTCGTAGTTGTTCATTTTGCGCCGTAGCTACGGGTCGTCCTAATGAATACGACGTTGACGAACCCCGTCGTGTGGCCGAAGCCATCAAGACAATGGGTGTAAAACACGCTGTGATTACTTCCGTAAATCGAGACGAATTAAAAGACCGTGGCGCAGAAATCTGGCATCAAACGGTAGTATTAACGAAAGAATTAAGCCCTTCTACTACAATTGAAACGCTGATTCCTGATACAAAAAGTAATTGGGAAGCCTTAGAGCGCATGATTTCAGCAGGGCAGGAAGTGGTATCGCATAATGTGGAAACCGTAGCAAGATTATACCGAGCCGTACGTCCGCAAGCTCGCTACGAACGCAGCTTGGAGCAGATTCGTCGTACCAAAGAATTTGGTAAACGTACAAAATCAGGTATTATGTTGGGATTGGGCGAAACACAAGACGAAATGCTGAAAGCCATGGATGATTTGGTGGCACATGGCTTGGACATTCTTACACTTGGCCAGTATCTGCAACCAACCAAAATGCACCACGAGGTAATTGAGTGGATTCATCCTGATACCTTTGCCATGTACCGAGAAGAAGGGCTAAAGCGTGGTTTAAAATACGTAGAATCTGGACCTTTGGTGCGTTCGAGTTATCATTCGGAGCGCCACGTGAATGTGCCCATTTGATGCAAAAATACGACTTCATTATTGCAGGAGGGGGGTTGGCAGGATTGAGTTTGGCTTATTATATGAACCAGACCGTTCTGCGTGAAAAATCTATTCTAATTATTGACCAAGACACCAAGACGAAAAATGACCGTACTTGGTGTTTTTGGGAAAAAGAGAACCAAAATCCCTTTGATGCCATTGTTCACCGCAAGTGGAACAAAGTCTATTTTCACGGCACCAATTTTTCAGATACCCTTAATTTAGGCGAATATTCCTATAAATGGCTTAAAGGCATAGACTTCTACAATTTTGTTAAACTCAATCTTCTCACTAATCCCAACATAAAGTTTGTCAATGAGCGTATCGAACGCCTGAAAGATACGCCTACGGGTGGCTTTATTATCACTACCGAAAATCAATATTTAGGTGAATACGTTTTTGACAGCATCAAGCCACTTAAATTAGATTTAGCCGATTGTCATAACATGCTTCAACATTTCAAAGGTTGGGAAATCGTAACTGACAAACCTGTATTTGACCCTGCTTGCCCAACTATGATGGACTATCGCGTGGAACAACGTGGCGTAGGCGTGCGATTCATGTACGTATTACCCGAAAGCCCCACCTGTGCAATGGTAGAATACACCGTTTTTTCGGATAAACTCCTTTCGCCCACTGAATACGATGCAGAACTGCACAAATATCTCAAAGACTTCCTAAAAATTGAGAATTTTAGTATTGAACATGAAGAGTTTGGAGTTATTCCAATGACGGATGAACCTATCCTCGACCATGTTGGAGAACACATTATCAGAATTGGTACCGCAGGAGGCTACGTCAAGGCTTCTACAGGCTATGCTTTTCAGCGAACGCAACGATTTACACAAACATTGGTACGAAACTTAGTAACAGGAGAAAAGCCTATTTCTCCCCAAAAAACATTCAAACAACATTTCAAAGGTCTGTTAGACAGTACATTGCTAAACGTTTTACTGAAAAATCGGGTTTCTGGCAAAGAGGTGTTTACGGCTTTATATAAGAAAAATCCAACTCCGCTCCTTTTTGCTTTTTTAGACGAAGACACAACCCTCCGCGAAGATCTCCGTATTATGACAACAGTGCCTTTGGGTGCTTTTACAGTAGGTTTGTTAGATGCGTTACGTAAACGAATCTAAACAGGATTTGCCGACGCATCTACCCACAAATGGCTGTTTGAATGTAATTTTAGAGCAGAAGCAGGCAAATTTTCACTGACAGGCTCTTCCAAAACTCGCTGGATAATACCCTTTTTCTTTTCTCCATTGGCCAATACAATGGCCACTTTTGCCTCCAACAAGTGTTTTAACCCTACCGTAATTCCTTGAGTAAGTGGAGTTTCTGATTGAAAATATTTCTGACCAACTGACGCCGTTACTTCTTCTAATTCTGAAACGTGGGCGTAGGTATCGAATGGTGTCCCAGGTTCATTCAGACCCAAATGCCCATTCATTCCAATTCCTACCATGATGATATCTAAACCACCTTTGCTTGCAATAAAATCATTGACACGCTGACATTCAGCCTCTAAATCGTCGGCCAAACCATCGAAAAAAGATATCCGTTCTGGACTGATAACCAACGGTTTGATAAGCGGGCCGTCAATGTACGAACGGCAGCTACCTGCGTTGTCGGGGGCAATGCCTACCCATTCGTCCAAAGCCACAAAAGTAGCCTGTTCAAAGTCTTCGGGTTTGGCATTGGCAACAATTTTCTGAAATGTCAACAATGGCGTTTCGCCCGAAGCTACGCAAATGGTGGCAGTAGGTTTCTGACGAACGTAGTCGAGAATAAACTGAGAGGCGTGTGCAGACAGGGCGTCGTAGGTAGCAAAAATTTGATAATTCATCCTTTATATTTTTGTATTTCGATTAGTAGCTCTTCCACGTGTTTGGGCGAAAATAATTTAATTTGCCCTTTTACATTGGCATTTTTGTACAAGTCAAACAGCATAAGTACTTCATTTTCGGGGCTTTCTGCGTGGCGGGCATATTTTTGGGCTTTGTAAGCGCGCGACCGTTCAGAATTGAGCATCACCGATACCCTAAATAGTCTGTTTTGATAAGAAATGGTTAAATCTATTCCTTTGAAATAGTCGTCCCTTAATGAATAACTTACACGCTCAAATAGCCTTGATTCTTGGCAAAGTACAAAAAAGTGAAAATCTCGAATCAAAGAAGGATAGCTTCTTAGCATTCTGGCTTTCACGGATTCTGCTAAATACTTTTTCAGTATCCCTTTCTGCAAAAATTGAACGTATTGCGCATCTACTGCCGTAAAATGCTGTCCAAGATAGTAATTCCAAAATTCAACCTCGTCAGGCAATCGGTTTTTAAAAAAAATAAACTTATAAAAAGCCAACGCAAACGGAGGCAATTTAGCTTTTTCTACTTCGGGATCTTTAATTAGGTTTTCGCCCGAATAACGAAATCGCGCTACTTCTTCTTCAATTTCAGATGAAATCCAACGTTTTTGACGAATAAGTGTAGCCGTATCTCCTTCCAAACGAACATCCAGCGTAGTATCATCGCCAAAAGGGGAATTTATATCTTCAGACTGGGGCATATAAGTAATACAGAAAAGCGATGGACGGCGGCCTATTGACTGTTTAAGCTTATTTCAAACCAAAGAAAAATCGTAGGATTTTTACTCGTTTGATACCAAACCAATACAATCCTGCACTTAATCCTAACGATAACGTACTGATTATGAAGAACCCACCCCAAACACCCAAATTATACTTTAACAGATAATAACCTATCGTCACAATGACGGTTTGGTGCAGAATGTAAAACGGATAAACTCCTTCGTTGAGTTTTGCTAAAACAGGATGATTTCGATTCAAATACCGATACCCATATCCAACCGTTGCCAAAACTGAAAACCACGTAAGGCAGAAAGAATTAATATCCCAAATAATATCACACCAAGGTGCATCGTCCCAAGCAGGGTAAAAAAATCGAATACAGATATATAAACTGTACATAAAAATCGTCGTAATGAGCGTTGCCCATGCGTAAATGCGTCGTTGGTCTGCCATTACTTGCCATAATTTAGGCCGACTGATGAGTATGTAACCGCCCCAAAACAACAAAATATTGAAAGCAAAATAGGCCCAATCGTCCACAAGTGCATGTGTTTCATCGGGATAAAACGGTTGCAAAATCACCTGACTAAGAATAATTACCAAAACATACCATAAGGCTCCACCTTTACGCGACCCAAACTTTTCTACCTTTTCCATAAAACGAATCCCGGTGACAGATTTCATCCACCGAAACAGGGGAATACTTATTAACGAAAATAGGAATAAGTAAGCCACAAACCACAAATGATGCCAACTGAAACTGCCTTTGGGATAAGGAACAAAGTCAAAAACCGTCTTATAAAAATCGGCATAACCATTGAAGTGAACGCCATTAAAAAGGCGTTCGTAATAAATTTGGGGAGGAACAATGACAAACATTCCGAATACCAACGGCACAAAAAGCCGTTTGACCCGTTCACCCGCATAGCTGCCGAAGGTACGACGGCTCAAAGCAAAATAGGTGCCTGCTCCCGAAACAAAAAACAGCAGGGGCATCCGCCAATAATGCAGCCAAATCATTATCCAACGCATCACTTCGCTTTTTTCGATGCTTTTGATATGCCAGCCCCACGGCACATAAATCATTCCAACATGGTAATACAACAAAATAATGATACAAACAACGCGTATCCAATCGAGGTCGTAGCGGCGTGTTACCGAAACTTGGGCAGAAGTACTTGGAGAAGAAGAAATTTCCTGTGTTTTCATGGTTGTCTTTTTTTGATGCAAAACAATAGCAAATGATTCCTACAACGGTTATCTGCCGCGAAAATCGAAGTTCATGCTTGTAGGGAAGCAGAAATTTAGGGTCATTCCTGATAAATATCCATCAAAAAACTGACTTTAGTCATACCTATCCCTCAAAGGATGACGCACTTTTGGTAAAACCTTTGGGTTTTTATCAACATCCCTCGTCAAATCTATAAGGTTCAATTATGTCTCAATCCATTTCTCCAAGCATCGAAGTAAAGTGCTACCACTGCGGAGCCGACTGCGAAGATACCATTGTAGTACACGATGAAAAGCCTTTTTGCTGCGAAGGTTGTAAATTGGTCTATGAATTACTGCAGGAAAATGAACTTTGTAGCTACTACGACTTCACACAAAATCCAGGCGTATCGCCCGATAAAAGCTACTATGCCGGCAAATACGCTTACTTAGACCTTCCCGAGGTCCACGACCGTATCATCGAATTTACGGACGGGCGTCAGACGCATATCAATTGGTATTTGCCCCAAATGCACTGCAGTTCGTGCGTGTATTTGTTGGAAAATCTACACCGTTTGCACGAAGGGGTGATTTCGTCGTTGGTCAATTTTCCTGAAAAGAAAGTACGTGTTGTACTTGATGAACAAAAGATTCATCTCAGCAAACTTGCTGAATTACTTACCTATATTGGTTATGAACCTTACCTGAGTCTTCAGGATGTAGAAGTCAACGAAGCCCCCAAAACTAACCGTACACGCTTGTACAAAATCGGGATTTCAGGTTTTGCTTTTGGAAACGTGATGATGATGAGTTTTCCCGACTATTTTGGTTTGGGAGAAACGCAAAACGACCACCGTTTGCAATCCATGTTCAGCATTTTCAGTGTATTGCTGGCTTTGCCTGTCTTCTTTTACGGAGCTTCTGACTTTTTTGTGTCAGCCTGGAAAGCCATTCGCAAACGCTACCTAAACATTGATGCGCCCATTGCTTTGGCTATTTTGGTAACATTTGTTCGTAGCCTCTACGAAATCGGCACCCAAACGGGCGTGGGGTACTTGGATTCTATGACGGGCATTGTATTTTTTATGCTGCTCGGTCGGTATTTTCAGGACAAAACATATTCCGTCATTTCTTTTGACCGTGACTATAAATCGTACTTTCCGATAGCAGTGACAAAAATAGAAGCGAGGAGTCAGGAGGGAGAAGTCAGGAGTGATGCCTTAGATAATGCCGAAATAAAGAATAAATATACCAACCACCAATCACCAGCCACCGATTACCAAATTTTAGTTACTGACTTACAGCCCGGAGATCAGATTTTGATTCGTAACAAAGAATTAATTCCTGCCGATGTACGACTCATCAGCGAACGAGCAATGATTGATTACAGCTTTGTGTCGGGCGAGTCTGCTCCCGTTGAAAAGACACGAAATGAACTCATTTATGCCGGCGGGCGACAAGTAGGAGGAGCGATTGAGGTAGAAGTTACCAAACGCGTATCACAGAGTTACTTGACGCAACTTTGGAACAACGACTCTCTTTCTCAAAAACAACAGGTCACCCAAAGTAATCTGGTGAGCCAAATCAACCGCTATTTTACTTGGGCGCTCTTAGGAATAGGTATTTCGGGCTTACTTTACTGGGGAGTCATGGGAGATTTACCCCGTGGTATCAACGCCATCACAACGATTCTGATTGTGGCCTGTCCGTGTGCTTTATTGTTGTCTGATACATTCACCAACGGCAATATGTTGGGGATGTTTGGAAAGCATAAACTTTATCTAAAGAATGCCCAAATCATCGAAAATCTATCAAAAATTGATACCGTTGTTTTTGACAAAACAGGAACCTTGACCTTACCCGACGACGCTCAGATTCAGTTTATCGGTAAGCCACTTTCACAAATGCAGAAACGGATTGTCAGAACCTTGTGCGAGCAGTCGTCTCACCCGCTGAGTCGGTTAATCTCCAAATCGTTCAGTCATATTCCCAAAGAAAAAATACTGAGTGATTTTCGGGAAGTTGAGGGAAAAGGTATTGAAGCAAAAT
>JBDHXS010000112.1:0-13244 GCA_039810845.1 Runella sp.
CCTACGTCATCACGGCAGCAACCGCAGGTACCTACAGCGTGACGGCCCTCAGCGACGCCAAATGCACGGGCACTTCCTTCTCGGGAACGGCCACCGTCACGGTCAATCCATTGCCCACGGCCATCGTCAGCGGCGGCGGAACCGTATGCACGGGAGCCACTTTGCCCAACGTCTCCATCGCTTTGACGGGTACTGCCCCATGGAGTCTGACTTATTCCAACGGCTCTACCTCCACAACGGTCAACAACATCACCACAAGTCCCTACGTCATCACGGCAGCAACCGCAGGTACCTACAGCGTGACGGCCCTCAGCGACGCCAAATGCACGGGCACTTCCTTCTCGGGAACGGCCACCGTCACGGTCAATCCATTGCCCACGGCTACGATTGTCACCAACAACAGCCCCATTTGTGCGGGAGTCAATGCCACCTTCACCGTCAACGGCACTAACGGTGCTACCCTGACCTACACCCTGACTGGACTGATAAGTAACCAAACTCTACCTTTGAACGGCTCAAATCAGACCCTCACCATCAACAATGCCACGGCCAACGCTACCCTGACGCTGGTCAGCGTGACGAAGGATAATTGCCCCGTGAGTCTGATGGCCAACAGTACCGTCACGGTAAACCCCTTGCCCACGGCCACCATCTCAGGCACAACCCAAGTCTGCCAAAACGCTCCTTTCCCTCAAATTACTTTCACGGGAAGCAACGGCACGGCTCCTTACACATTTACCTATAAAATCAACAACGGTAACAACCTAACCGTAAGCAGCGCAGGTGCAAATGTGAATGCCATCATTACTCAACCTACAACTACCGCAGGAACATTCACCTATACCTTAGTCAGTATTAGCAACGCCAATGGATGTAGCCAAATTCAGAATGGTAATGCCACTATTACCATCAATGCAACACCCGTGGTCAGTACCCCTACTTCATCGTTTTGTTTAGGAAATACGATCACCTTATCGCCTACTTCAGGAGGAACTTGGCTCAGCAATAACGCTGCAAGAGCAACGATAACCAATAGCGGTCTTGTTACTGGTGTATCGGCAGGTACCGTAAGCTTCACCTTTACTGCCGCAGGATGTAGTGCTACTACTAATTTGATAACGGTGAAACCCACACCTATCTCAACACTAACAGCCAACAAAGTGGACGTATGCCCAAATACAGAAGTTGCTTTAAATGCCAACTGTTCGATTCCTTCCGCAACAATCAACTGGAACCCTGGTGCATCCACTGTTTTTCCCAGCACAACTACCACGTATCGAGCCAGTTGCACTTTAGACGGTTGCATAAGCAATGAATCAAGCGTGGATGTGCGTACGCACGCGATTTTAGTAGATTTGAAAGATTTGTCCATAGGAACTCAACCCAAGGCAATTGTTCAGTCGGTAAAAGATAATTTATCGCCGACGAATTTAATCAATGCTCCTGCATTTCCACGGCTTTGGACCATTATTGCCGATGGATGCAATACCTCTGAATCAGCAGTATTCAAGTTATCAGGTCCTATTAGTCTTACTACCATAGATAATGACCTTTCGTATGCCATGTTTGGGAACATTGGAGAGAATTATTTTTCCATAGATCACCCCAACTATGGCAATGGAGGTAATTTTCCCAATGGAACATACACCTTGACCATTGATTTAAGAAGTAAAGACGGTGTAGGTGGACCTTTCCCTAAAAATCGTGTTGCCACGGGCACACTTTTAGCTACCAGAACCTTGCAGTTTACAGTCAACAGTCAGCAATCGGCAGTTAGTGATCGGCAGTCGGCGGTGAGTAGTGAGCAGTGGGCAGTGAGCAGTGGGCAGTGGGCAGTAGTTGCGCCTAACCCTGTTTCTAATACCATGCGATTGAAAATAAGTGAGGTAAAAGGCCAAAATGTTGGTGTAAGTTTAATGGACGCTTCGGGTCGCACGATGTTGCAACGCAATTTTATTCCTGATACCAATCAACACCAAGAGGAGTTTGAAGTTGGCGAATTGGCCAGTGGAATGTATTTCATCAAAGTAAATACGCAAACCAAAAATGCGACGCTCAAAGTAGTAAAACTACCTTAGAAATATTTCGTGGTGTCAGGAAGAAATTCTGACACCACGACTATTGTTAAAAAAACTTTAATAATTGATTTCGATTTTCAATCTTTAGTTCGTCATAAATTTGCTTGATGTGGTATTTTACTGTATTTTCTGAGATAAACATCTCCTCTGCAATTTGCTTATTGGATTTTCCCTGCTTGAGCAATTCGATAATGTTCCATTGCTTTTCGGTAATATGAAACTTAGATAAGTCCATTTTAGTACTGAGTTCTTGCGACAACAGCTGTAACTCATTGTACCTGCGCTTATATTCGGCCTCAAGCAATTCTTTTTGTGCTTGGCGTGACTTTCGGTAATTGAATAATAGCACTGATAAAAGTACCAACAATGCCCCCAAAGCCACCGAGAAATACTTAAAATGCTGACTTTGTTCAAGTTCATATTCTGTTTGTTTCAAGAGCATATCTTTTTCAAAAAGTTTTACTTTCACATTGTTTTGTTCGGCTTGGTATTGCTTATTGAATCCACTTAGTGCTTTCTCCGCCAAAAATGCGTTTTTAAAATCCCCCAGGCGCTCGTACTGATCTCTCATTACTTCATACATATAGACTTTGTATTTGAGGATCCCAAAATCATCTGCATACCTTATTCCAGCCTCAAAAGCTTTCCGACTGGCAGCGTTTATACCCATCCGCCCATAGAGTTCTACTTTTTTTCCATACACCATCGGCAAGTCCCGAGGGCTGGATTTTTCTATCAAAATCAGCGCTTTGTCTAAAGTCTGCTCAGCTTGCACATAGTTTTTTTCTAACATCAGTATATAGCCTTCCTGCATGGTTAGTTTGGCAATGGTTTCGCCATTCAGGTACCTATAACCGTCTGCTTTGAGTTGATTCATACGTTCGCCAGCATTATGATACTGGTGGCGATCAAAATACACATACGCCTTTTCGGCATTGATAACCGCTTCTATTTGCTTCATTTGGGAACTATGCGCCCCCTCTTGGAGTGCAAGACTGAGGAAACGTTCTGCCTCGTCATAGTCAAAGAGACGTTTGTAAGTATATGATTTTAGCAGGTAGGCAAAATAACGGGTATAAGAAGACGAAGTATCATGCTGGAGAATAGCATTGAGCTGTTCAATAGAGGTCGTATATTTGAATTCATCATTTAAGCGTTCAATTTGCTTCTCAAGGTCTTTGAGTTTTTGTGCATGGGTAGGTATAAAAATGGTGTAAAGTAGCACTACTGGCAATAATATCCACAGTTTCATAATTCAGGTATCAGGGGAAATACTTTTACAAATATAGTGGGTTTAAAATAGCCAAAAACTACTTTTTTAGTAGTCTATCAAGCTGTTACTTGAAAGAACTACCCAAAAACTACTCGTTCCCTACCCAACAACTACCCTCCCTTTGCTTGGAAGACAGACATTGTTAACACGACATTTGTGTAAAATATTACCCTACTTTCAAGCAATTTACCCAAATGAACAACCCACTAAATTCTTCTGATGACTCGAATAAAAAGCTATCTCAGCTCTCAAAAATTTTGGGGCATCATTCTCAAAAATTTGCTACAATAGCTCATTTGAATAATGACTATGTCGCCAATTATTTGATAGGTTTCTTAAGAGAAGGCGATCTGCGGCTATTGCAAGAAAAGGACTACTTAAGGTCACTGATGAATGGGCTAATTGCCTTAAAATGGCAAGAGGTTCACCAGATCAATTACGAAATCTCCTATGCCAAGTTATATTATACCAACCCCGAGACTCAGTCGGAATTTGATACAGTGCTGCAAGAATTAATGCTTCTGCCCAATATGAATGAGGCCGATAACTGAGAGAAACAGCTAAAAATAGGCTTTAAAAATAGAAAATTTAGCCTATTTCTAAGAACTTATCTGAAATTATTGATATACAAACAATAAGCAAGACTCATTCTGCTTATCGTTTGTATTTTATAGTGGTATATTCCTATATTTGGATTTAAACTCAGGCTTATGTCTATACAGGCTATATTGAGTGAATCTAAACCTATGAAATACCTTGTTTTGATCTTTATTTGTCTCCCTTTATGGAGTCAAAGTCAAACCCTCGAACTTGTTACAAACAAAGAATCTTACCCCATTACACCCGTTGCTGGCTTGTATAAAGACGCCACTGGCCAACTTCCCTTGGCAGAAATTGAAAAGCAACGATTTGAAATCACGCGCAAAAAAGGACTTTTGTATCCTTTTAGTGATGCAGCCTTTTGGCTTAAAATATCACTGACCAACCATAACCCCGAACGCAAACAATGGGTTTTGGCCTGGGACAACCCGATGGCAGAGGAAGTCAATTTTTATATTTCCAACAATGATGGCACTTATAGGAGCAAAAAAACGGGTATAGTCAGCCCAGCTCATCGGATTTTGATGGCCGAAAATAAACCCTTCTTTGCATTCGATTTAAACTATCAAGCCACTACAACTATTTATATCCAAGTAAAAGGGCAACGGGCGCACTATGCGGCAGTCAATCTCTTTTCTGCCCAAGCTTACAATCGTTATGATTTGATACAAACCAGCCTCTATGGGTTTATGTCGGGAGCCATTGCTATTCGTCTGTTCTATATCCTGTTGTTGGCATTGTTTGCCGTCAAAGACAATGATTTTAGGCAGTATTCAGTGCTTTTAGTCATCCGTTCCTTTGCTTTTTGGGGACTTCACGGCATCATAGGCAACTTCTTTCTAAACCCCACTATGTCCCTCACCGCTGGCTTTATTTCTTCGCATTTCTTGCCTTTGGGACTCATTGTAGCTTTTAAGGTGATATTTCCTGAAAATAGATTTCCTCTTTGGGTAACAAGGGTGCTGCAAGTAATGGTAGTGTTGAATATTCTTTTGGCAGTGCCTATCTTTTTTGGGTATCGTTGGCAATGGATCATGGCCAGCACGTACTTAGTGATTACTACACAGGTATTTATCTTGGCCATGTATATTTTTGCCATCCTCAAAAAATACCCCATCAATTGGAATTATTCCGTTGCATATTTGTTTGGAATCGGGAGTTATATTTTGGTTCAAATGCGGTTAGTACAATGGATTGATTATGCTTGGATTAATCCTGTTGCGTTGCTTTGCTTTGGGCTTGAATTTTTTGTTTTCGGGTATTTCTTGGGCCGTATTATCATTGATTATGAGCGCAATCGAAAATTGTCAGTGCAAGAATTGGCATTTACCAAAGAACAAGCTACTCGAATACAAGAGTTAGACCATCTCAAAACCCGCTTTTTTACCAACATTTCACACGAATTTCGTACACCGCTCACCCTCCTAACGGGGCCATTGGAAGAACTCCAACAAAAATACCCCAAAGAGGCACTCCTTTCTATGATGCGACGAAACGTCAGTCGGTTGCAAGTACTTATCAACCAGCTGCTTGATTTGTCAAAACTGGAAGCAGGAGAAATGAAAGTAGAAATGCAGCAAGGTAACCTTGCTCAGTTCTTTTTGTATATTTTTTCCTCTTTTGAATCATTAGCTCAAAATCAACAGATCCATTTCCACATCACCCAAAACCAGCCCTCTTTTGAAGCGTATTTTGATGCTGATAAAATCGAAAAAATCATTACAAACCTACTCTCCAACGCCTTTAAATTTACGCCAACGAATGGACGAATAACAGTTGAAGTTCAATACAGCCTCGCATCCTCCAATGGGGAAGAAAAAAATAGCTTTCCCATTGGGGGACGGGCGGTGCGCCACGGCGACCGATACGTCGGAACGGCCGCGTGGGCTGTAATCATCGTTTCTGACAACGGCATCGGCATTGAACCGCAGCGGCTACCTCGCATTTTTGACCGTTTTTATCAAGTGGACGATACTTCTCAACGTAATTATGAAGGTACAGGTATTGGCTTAGCTTTGGTCAAAGAATTGGTGGGTATGCTACAAGGCACCATTAGCGTTAGTAGCCAAGTCAATCAAGGTACTACCTTTAGAGTTGAGTTGCCCTTATCAGAACCAGTACAAGAGCCAGCTAACCATCCGCCAAAAACTACGCTCATTTCTCAGGCTGCGATTACCTCCCTTTATCAAGATACGCCTACTGCTTCTGACCTCAACCACTCAGGCAAGGGGCCTATTTTGCTCATCGTTGAAGATAATCCCGACTTACGGTTCTATCTACGTAGCCTATTTGAAGCATACTATCAAATCATAGAAGCCACCGATGGCCAAAATGGGTTGGAAGTAGCGTTTGAAACTGTTCCCGACATTGTAGTAACTGATTTGATGATGCCTCGGCTCGATGGATTTAGCTTGTGTCAACAACTGAAATCTGACGAGCGCACCAGTCATATACCAGTGATATTGCTCACAGCCAAGGCCACTCTGTCCGACCGGCTGGAAGGACTCGAATTGGGTGCTGACGACTATTTGCAAAAACCTTTTAGTAAAGACGAATTGCTGATACGGGTAAAGAATTTGCTTCAACAACGAGCCACATTACACCAAAAATTTAGCTTAACAACACCAACCCAAGCTACTACCGATATAACTACTGCATCTCAAAAATTGGACAACCAATTTATGCAGAAAGCGTATGATGTCGTGGAGGCACACTTAGGGGACAGTGGGTTTGAAGTAGAAGATTTGTGTAGAGAACTCGGCATGAGTCGCACCAATCTGCACCGAAAGCTAAAAGCCTTAACCGATAGTTCGGCTACGGAGTTTATTCGTAAGATGCGTTTAGAACGAGCGTCTCGCTTACTACGCGAAGGCAAACATTCGGTATCGGAAGTAGCCTATCAAGTAGGCTTTGAGAGTTTGTCTTATTTCTCCAAATCATTTCAGGAGGAATTTGGCACTGCTCCCTCCGAATATATTCGAAAGGGAGACTCTCCACCAGGATAAGTGCTTACGAATTATTCCTTGTTAACCGCAGGGTCAGACAATAGTCAGACCCAACGTTTTTTATGTTTTATACTTGCCTAAACGCGCCTCATAATCGTCTGAAAATCAAGAACTGGAACATGTAAGCAAAAGAATTGAAACATAAGAGCAAAAGATTTTGGGGGAATGAAACATACGAGTAAAGGATTGGAATACCTGTGCTAATACGCAAAGGAAGTTTCTCCTGACCTTTGGAGCAACAATCAACCACAATTTTACTCACATGAAAAAGCTCTTATTAGGATTAAGTATCGGCCTGTTTTCTTACTCATTATCTCATGCCCAAGAAGTAAAGTTCGCATCCAATTATCCCACCCACCAAGTAGCTGAAGCAAGTGATGCCGCTATACAGTTGCTTATGCTTTCTACTTCGCAGCTCAATCCCGATGCTTACACTCATGCACAACCCAGCGAAACTTGGCTCAATCCAATTGCTCGTTTATTGATGGAAAATATAGTATATCCAACCCGTGGCAGAGCCTATCATATTACGGGCAAAATGTACGTAAAAATCAGTATGAATTCCCAAGGAAAGCTTCAAGCCGTAGCATTTGAAGAATCACTAGGACAAGACTTTGAACAAGCGATTGGTGAAGCTCTCAGAAAGATACCTCGTTCAAAAATCAAACCTCTCGCTTTGCCTTCGACCCAGCAGCTCCATTTTGTATTACCTATTTGCTTCAAAGAATAACCCAATCTGACATTCCTCATGAATAAACTTTCTATTATCGTTTTGCTCGGGATCTTATTGCTTCTTTTTTGGATGTAAAAGCCCATGATCAAAACAAAGCGGGCTGTTTGGAGTTTCCCAAGCAGCCCGCTTTGTTTTTGTAAAGCTTTTATGGGCAATGGATTCAAAAACAAAAGAATGTATGTTTGGATTCTTACAAAAAATGGGTTAAATCGTTATGAATAATTAATATTGAAGTTAATTGACACTTACATACACTCGTCTTTGATGTTTATACTATTCTTATGGTTAGATGAAAAACATTATTTTATTGACTATCAGCTTTTTTTGGTTTTTCACTCCCCTTTTTGCCCAAAAACCCCTTATCATTTCTGATACTGTTTCTTCTATCAGGGTCTGCGAATATGCTTCTCTGTTTAGAGACGTGAGCCAAAAAATGTCTTTTGAAGAAGTTCAAAAGCAAAAATTTGTACCAGTAAATGCTCCTGCTTTTCAGTATGCGTTTTCAAAAGATGTTTTTTGGTTTAGATTTCAGATTAATAATCAGAGTCGGTTGAATCAAAATAATTGGTATATCGTCTGGAGTGATGCCTTGAAAGATCATGTTGATTTGTACGTTCAACAGCCCGACGGAAAGGTGCAAATCCAATACGGAGGTATGCTAACACCCCATGTAAAGAAAAAATACCAAGGGCAGCTGCCTGTTTTTCGGTTAGGCTTATTGCCTAAAAATCAAGACCTTACTTATTATGTACGTTTGCAGGCCGATGAGAGTGTCGTGGGTCAGCTTACTTTAATGACCCACCAAGTATATATTGACCAAGTCTCAACGAGTTTGGCACCTATTTGGATGGAGATTGGCATTCAGTTGCTTAGGGTACTTTACAATATCATTTTGGCATTGTATATACGAAACACCTCTTTTCGTTGGTATGCCTTTCATACCGTCATAGTGACGTTGTCGGTATTAGGCTCAATGGGACTGATAGGAGCTTATCTTAGCGATATACCTTGGCTTGCTAAAGTGCTTAACTCAGGCTTTTATCAGCTTATGCCTGCTACCTACACGCTATTTATGTATTCTTTACTCAATGTCCCGCTCAATTTCCCTAAACTCCGCTGGGTATTTCTGGGTGTGATCGGGTTGAGTATTGGGCAGGTGTTAGCTACTTTTGGATGGCCTCGTACCTATTTACTTGAATTCAATAATTACCTCTTTATTTTTACAGAAGTACTCCTGATTTCCACTACGCTGTATGCCATTGTCAAGCAAGTAGTCTTCAACAAGTATTTGCTCATTCCGTGTTTTATAACATTGGTGCCGTTTCTGTTTTTAAACCTTCAAGCCTTGGGGGTTATTAATTTTTCGTGGACTTATCCACTTATTTATTTTACTAACTTTATCGAAATTCTTGCTTTGTCATTGGTATTAGGGCGAATTATTAAAGCTACCGAACATGAAAAAATTCAGACCGAAAAAGCCCTTATCACTGAAAAACTGGAAGCAGATAAATTAATAGAACTAGACCACCTCAAAACCCGCTTTTTTACCAACATCTCGCACGAATTTAGGACACCGCTCACCCTACTAACAGGTCCTTTGGAAGAACTCCAACAAAAGTACCCCAAAGATACCCTAATCCCAATGATGCGGCGGAACGTGAGCCGTTTGCATTCGCTTATCAATCAGTTGCTGGACTTATCGAAACTCGAAGCCAAAGAGTTGAAAATAGAAACAAAAGAGGGCGACATTGCCCAGTTCCTCTTTTATATTTTTGCCTCGTTTGAATCATTGGCCCAAAGTAAAAAACTTCAGTTCAACTTTACCCAAAGCCATCTTTCTTTTATGGCAGGTTTTGATGCAGACAAAATCGAAAAAATCGTCACCAATCTGCTTTCCAATGCTTTTAAATTCACCCCCGTCAATGGGCGTGTGATGGTCACAGTCGAGTACAGCCCAAGCCCCCCAACCCCCAATGGGGGAGAAAAACGTAACTCCCCCATTGGGGGTTGGGGACGGGTGGTGCGCCACTACGACCGATACGTCGGAACGGCCGCGCGGGCAATCATCACTATTGCTGACAACGGCATTGGCATTGATTCACAGCGGCTTCCACGTATTTTTGACCGTTTTTATCAAATAGATGACGGTTCTCAGCGTAACTATGAAGGTACAGGCATTGGTTTGGCTTTAGTGAAAGAATTGGTAGATTTACATAAAGGTCGTATCGAGGTAGAAAGCGAAGTAAACAAGAGAACGATTTTTAGAGTCGAACTTCCACTTGTTGAAGCCCAAACAAACGAAAATAAGGCAGTTGTGCTTCCTACGTTATTGCCTGATTTAAGCAAAGAAATCATACCCGAGGAAGCTCCTTCAGCTAAGGTAAACGATTTGCTGCCTGTGTTGCTGATTGTAGAAGACAATCCCGACTTGCGCCACTATTTGCAACAAATGTTTTCGCCTTACTATCACATCATCCAAGCCAAAGATGGCCAAGAAGGATTAGAAACAGCCTTGCAGGTGGTGCCAGACATTGTTGTTTCTGACCTGATGATGCCGCGTTTGGATGGTTTTGGGTTGTGTCAAGCCCTGAAATCCGACCAACGGACAAGTCATATTCCTTTTATCTTACTAACGGCCAAAGCAAGCTTGTCCGATCGCCTCGAAGGCTTAGGATTGGGAGCGGATGATTACCTCCAAAAGCCGTTTAACAAAGAAGAACTATTGGTACGGGTCAAGAATTTGCTGCAACAACGCGCAGCTTTGCGCCAAAAATTCGGTTTACTGCCTCCAGATGTACCCATCATAGCGCCTTCCGGTACACAGACCGTCCCTCAGCGATTGGATGCCGAGTTTATGGATAAAGTACGCAGTGCAGTAGAGGCCCATCTGGGAGAGAGCGGCTTTGAAGTCGAAGATTTGTGTAAAGAACTGGGCATGAGTCGCACCAATCTGCACCGTAAGCTGAAAGCCTTGACCGATAGTTCGGCAACGGAGTTTATGCGTAAGCTGCGTTTAGAACGGGCGACGCAGTTGCTGCGCGAAGGCAAACATTCAGTATCGGAAGTAGCCTACCAAGTAGGCTTTGAGAGTTTGTCTTATTTTTCTAAATCGTTTCAGGACGAATGGGGTGTTTCCCCTTCCGAATATGCCCGAAAAGAAGCCCCTCAATAGCATAAAAGGTTTACTTTGGTCCGACCGTAGGTCTGACCCGTTAGCCATAAGAACGGTCGGCTCTTTCCACAGACCAGACCCTATTTAAACCATTACAAAATTCCTTATTTTTCAAAAGCGGCAAGCCCATCCCCTACGGAGCTTGCCGCTTTTTTGTGTTCTATAATTTCACAATAAGCTATATAACTATCTGATAATCAACGATTGAAACATAAGAGCAAAAGACCTAAATCATAAGAGCAAAAGATTTTTGGGTAGCGGAACATAGGAGTAAAACATTGAAACATAGTTACTAACACTCCCTCCGATTTTAAGAACAGTTTTGCAATGCCTTTCGTGGTAGAAAATAAAGGGGAAGCAAACCCACATCCTCTTGACGAAGACAGATGCGCTTCTTCTTTTTCTTCTTCCAGTTGGCATTGATGGCTTCTTTTCCACCTAAAACTTTTCTAACATGAAAACGGCATTTTTTTACTTTTTTTTCGCGCTCATTCTAAGCCAAACTGCCTTTTCGCAAAACCCCTTCATCACCCGTTGGGATTTGACAAAAACCGGTTCGGGAGCGACACAGTTGAGTTTCGGCGTAGCCACTTCGGGTACGGTCAACTACACTTGGACCACCGTACCGGCAGGCACAAGCGGCTCGGGTACGTTTAGTGGCACTACGGCCACCATCACGGGCTTACCTTCAGGAGCAACCATTGATTTAAGCATTGCCCCCGCCAATTTCCAACGTATCAACATTAGCAACGGCATCGACAAAAGCCGCCTGACAGACGTAAAACAATGGGGCGATGTAGCTTGGACGAGCATGAATGGTGCTTTTTATGGGTGTAATAATCTCAATATCTCTGCTACGGATGTCCCTAATTTGATGGGGGTAACCTCTATGTTTGAGATGTTTCGGGGTTGTACAATATTGAATGGGCCATCGAATATTAATTCTTGGAACACGGCAACGGTAACTGATATGTCTTATCTGTTTTATGAAGCTGCTGCTTTCAATCAGAACATTAGCTCATGGAATACCGCAGCGGTAACCGATATGGAAGGTATGTTTGCTTATGCCACAAACTTTAATCAACCTATCGGGTCATGGAATACAGAAAAGGTAACTGAAATGTTTGGAATGTTTAATGAAGCTACCGCCTTCAATCAGCCCATCGGGACATGGAATACTTCGGCAGTAACCACTATGCAAGGGATGTTTTTAAGAGCTACCGCCTTCAATCAACCCATCGGTACGTGGAATACAGAGAAGGTAACCAATATGGTTAGTATGTTTAGAGAAACCACCGCTTTCAATCAGCCCATTGGTAATTGGAATACTTCAGCGGTAACCGATATGACCAGGATGTTTCAGGAAGCCGCAGCTTTCAATCAACCCATTGGCGCATGGAATACCGCTGCTGTCACCAATATGTATGGAATGTTTTGGGAAGCCAGCACCTTCAATCAATCCATTGGTACTTGGAATATCGCCGCTGTGACCGATATGAGAGCGATGTTTTATCAAGCCAGTGCCTTCAATCAAAGTTTAGCGGCATGGGGGGCAAAATTCAATGCCACCGTCAATTTGGCAAATATGCTTGATAACTGCGGAATGAGCGTAGCCAACTACGATGCTACTCTCACGGGTTTCAATGCAGGCACGGTAACGGGCAGAAACATGGGCGCAGCAGGACTCAAATACTGTGCCTCAGAAACGGCCAGAAACAATTTGGTGTTGGCTACTACAAGCGGCGGCAAAGGCTGGACTATCACGGGCGATGCAAAAGAATGTGTAGCTAACCCCTTCATCACCCGTTGGGATTTGACAAAAACCGGTTCGGGAGCGACACAGTTGAGTTTCGGCGTAGCCACTTCGGGTACGGTCAACTATACTTGGACCACCGTACCCGCAGGCACAAGCGGCTCGGGTACGTTTAGCGGCACTACGGCCACCATCACGGGCTTACCTTCAGGAGCAACGATTGTTCTAAGCATTGCCCCCGCCAATTTCCAACGCATCAACATCAATAACGGCAGCGACAAAAGCCGCCTGACCGAAATCAAACAATGGGGCGATGTGGCTTGGACCAGTATGGAAACTGCTTTTAATGGGTGCAACAACATGACCCTGACCGCCGCCGATACCCCTAATTTCTCGACCGTCACCAATATGAGTTATATGTTTGGTGATTGCCTTGCCTTTAACCAATCGGTGAGCAATTTCAACACCGAAAAGGTCACCAATATGAGTGGTATGTTTTCCGGTTGTAGTGCCTTTAACCAATCGGTGAGCAATTTCAACACCGCTGCCGTCACTAATATGGGCGAAATGTTTCGGAGTTGTCTTGCCTTTAACCAATCGGTGAGCAATTTCAACACCGAAAAGGTCACC
>JBDHXS010000113.1:0-13221 GCA_039810845.1 Runella sp.
CTGGCAAAAGAGGTTTTGAAAGCCCTTTTTCTGGTCAAATACGTCAAGGGGTTTCAGGCAAGTGTCAACAACGTCGCCATTTTGCTGTTGCCCAAATTTGAAATCGACCTGTCGGCTTTTCACCGTCATTTGCAGGAAGCGCTGAATCTGTTGGAAAATCAAACCTACATTCAACGCACTGCGGGAGATTTGTACGAATACCTGACCAATCAGGAAAAAGACGTTGAAAACGAAATCAAGCAAACCGAAATTGACCCTACTGCCCCGGGCGAGCTGTTGGCAAGCTATCTTTTTGACGAGATCCTGCGGGATTCAAAAGTCAAATTAGAAACCAACAATCAGCCGTATGAGTTTGGGCGCAAATTGGACGATAACGTCATCGGGCGGGAGAAGGATTTTTACGTCAATTTTATTACACCGCTCAACGCTAATTCCGTCACACGGTCCAACGTAAGTATGTTTTCCGTTGGACGGCCCAACGATTTGATTATTTTTCTGCCCGAAGAAAAACGTCTTTTTGATGAACTGCGGCTCATCAAAAAAACCGAAAAATACATTCAGACCACCAACTCTCCCGCGCTTGATGCCACCAAACAGCGAATTTTGGGCGAAAAAGCGCAACAAAATCAGGATAGAAAAAGAGCGGTGGTCAATCTATTGAAAGAGGGAATCGGAGAGGCTAAAATGTACCTGAACGGCTCCGAACTGACCGATATTGGGACCAAAGACCCCAAAATAAAAATTACGCAGGGAGTTCAGCAACTCATCCGAACGATTTATACCAACCTCAAAATGCTCACGGTTGATTTTACCGAAACGCATTTGGTCAACATTGTACAAGGAAAAGACCCGCTTTTATTTCCTGTTACGCTGCATGAAGTGGAAATCGAGGTACTGAATCGTATTCAGCGCAACAAGGCCAACTACGAGCGCACCACCACTAAAGCCCTGCTCGATACGTTTGCCGCCCGCCCTTATGGCTGGTACCAAACCGCCGTGCTCTGCATCATTGCCAAGCTCTTTAAACGAAATAAAATCGGCCTGAAACAGGATGGTACCACGCTCGACGACCGACGGGTGCTGGAGGCACTGCAAAAAAACAATCAGTACGCCAATACGCTCATTGAGCCCGAAGAAGAAATCCAAAACGCCCAAATACAGAAACTCAAAAACTTCTATCAGGAGTATTTCAGCGAGCCCAACCTGGGCACCGAGCCCAAGGAAATTTCCCGCCTTTTCAAACAACGGTTGGAAAAAGAAGTAAAAGACCTTACGGAAATGTACATCCTGCGCGGTCGGTTTAAGTTTTTGGAGGCGATGGACGCACCCCTCAACCGTTTGAAGGCATTGGCCCAAAAAGAGCATCCTTACTTTTTCAATGCGTTGAACCACTACGAAGACGAGTTGCTGGACGACAAAGAAAATGTACTGGATGCCGTTCGGAAGTTTATGAACGGGAATCAGCGGATTATTTTTGAAAATGTACAGACATACTTAGAAGGCAATCGGGCCAACTTTGACTACATTGACAAAAGCAGTATCGAAAAACTGAGCATCATGGCCGAAAGCCCCGCTCCCTACAAAGGCAACCTCATGCAGGAAGCCAAGGCCGTACTGGAGGTCATCAAAACGGAGGTAACGGCCCAACAAAAAACCGAGCGCGAAAACGCCGTCGAGCACATCCGTCAGAGCATGGAGAAACTCAGTTCGTTTGCTGATTTTACCAAACTTGACGATAAACAGCAGGAACAAATCATGGCTCCGTTTGAAAAAGCCATCAAAGAGCTTGAACACGAGCGATTCATCGGCAACATCCGAACCAAGGCCAACTACACCGCTACCGAGCTGTATCAGAAGCAGTTGGAGCTAATGATGCGGCTGGCCAACCCTCCCAAACCTGCAGAGCCTGGTACTCCAGAACCACCCAAACCTAAAGTCGTATTTGTGAGAAAGGACAGCATACGGATTAATTTTGCCAAGCCTGCCTTGGAAAACCAACAGGACGTGGAAGATTATCTTTCGGCTTTAAGAGAGCAATACCTGAGAATCCTTAAAGAAGAAAAAAGAATATCGTTGTAAAACGCAATGAAAATCAGAGAAATCAGCCCATGAATACCAACGCCCTCAAACGCTTTGCCAAAGAAGCCCGCTTAAAATTACTCAGTCAGGTAGCCCGTAAACTGGAGTTTGTGCTCACGCAGGATACCGCCGAGCTGCGCGGCAAAACCAAAGAACTCTCCCAACTCCGCCAAAAAATCAACGACCTCGGCCAAACGCAGGTCATTGAAATGGTAGCCTATACGTGGTTCAACCGACTGGTGGCGCTGCGGTTTATGGACGCCAACGGCTATACGCTCCCCAAGGTACTGACGCCCCTGCCGGGCATGACCAACCCCGAAATCCTACAAAATGCCCTCGGCGGTACGCTCGACCCCGACTTGACCCTCGACCGCCAACGCCTCAACGACCTCCTCGACGGCCGCACCGCCGCCGCCGATGCCCGCACCGAAGCCTACAAGCTGCTGCTCGTGGCAGCCTGCAACCAATGGAGCAAGGCCATGCCGTTTATGTTTGAGCGCATCAGCGACTATACCGAGCTGCTCCTGCCCGACGACCTCCTGAGCGATTTTGGCATCGTGGCCGACATCCGCAACGGCATGAGCGATGAAGATTGCCAACAGGAAGAGGTCATTGGCTGGTTGTATCAGTTTTATATCTCCGACAAAAAAGACAACGTTTTTGACGGCCTCAAAAAGAACATCAAGATCACCGCCGAAAACATCCCCGCCGCTACGCAACTCTTTACGCCCCGCTGGATAGTGCGCTACCTAGTGGAAAATACCCTCGGCAAACTTTGGCTCAGCCTCCGGCCCGACAGCCCCCTGCGGCAGCACATGCCCTACTACATCGAAGCCCCCGAGGGCAACGCCCCCGCGCCCCTGCCCGACGGCCTCAGGGGTGTGACGGACATTACTTTTCTGGACCCCTGCATGGGCAGCGGGCACGTGTTGGTGTATGCCTTTGACCTGTTTACCAAGATTTATGAAGAGGAAGGCTACAATACCAACGAGATACCCGCGCTGATTTTGCAGCACAACCTCTTTGGGCTTGACATTGACCCCCGCGCGGCGCAGTTGGCGGCTTTTGCTCTTACCATGAAAGCCCGCAGCTACTACGCCCGTTTTTTGCGCAAGCCCGTGGCCCCGCACGTAATGGCCCTCGAAAATGTAAGCGAAGACACCCTCGCGCAGGCCGTGAAGCTGCCGCTGACCATTGACGGCAAAAAACTGGAAAAAACCACCGACCTGAGCCTGTACCTGCTCACCCAAGCCGACAATTTTGGCTCGCTTATCCAACTCCACCCCGCAGAATGCCAAGCCATCCAAGTACAGCAGGGCAGTTTGTGGGAAGAGCAACAGCAAAAACTCAAAACCCAAGCCGACTATTTGAGCCGCCAATACCATTGCGTAGTGACAAACCCGCCGTATTTGGGAGGCGGTGGCATGAATGCCGACATAAAAGCCTTTGTGGAAAAGAACTACGCCAAAAGCAAGAGCGATTTGATGGCGTGCTTTATGGAGCGTGGTTTGGCCTTTAATCCCAAAAATGGGAAAACGGCCATGATTAACCAGCACAGTTGGATGTTTTTGAGCAGTTATGCCGCCTTACGCCCTCACCTGATTGACCATGCCCAATTTGAAAGCCTGTTGCATTTGGGGCCGCGTACCTTTCCTGAAATTGGCGGGGAAGTAGTACAAAATGCCGCGTTTGTATTGGGTAATTATGTACCCGTGAATAAAGGCGTTTTTATCCGACTCACTGATTTTGAAAATGCTCAGTTAAAAGAAGATAAGACCTTAGAAGCCATTCAAAACCCTCATTGCGGTTGGTTTTATACCGCGAATCAAAACGACTTTGAGAAAATACCAGATGCTCCGATTGGATACTGGTTAAATGAAAAACAGATTTTGGCAGTGAAGAATGAAGGCGACTTATTCTCATATGGTATTACAAGAAGAGGTTTACAAACTGGAAACGCGCCAAGGTTTGTAAGGAAATGGTATGAAGTCGCAATTAACAAACTTCAACTGCCTGATAACAAGCAGATTGTCAGAGATAGCCCCAAAAAGTGGTTCATTCTAAATAGTGGAGGGGAAAATAGAAAATGGTACGGAAATTTATCTAATGTTGTTAACTGGGGAAATGTAGGTCAAGAAATTAAGGAGACGGGTCAAGCAATAATACCAAGTGAGCATTTGTATTTTGATTCAGCAATAGTTTGGAATAAAATAACTTCCAACTTACTTTCATTTAGATTCCAGCCAGAAGGGGTGATTCCAGGAGATGCAAGCCCAGCTTTTTTCTCAAACAATCCAGACTATTATTCATTCATTCTTGGCCAGTTAAATTCAAAGGTTGTACTTTCATTTCTTATATTATTTACTCCAACTTTAAATGCACAGGTAGGTGACATTGGAAAAATACCTATAAAAATAAATAACAAAGAAATAGTTGAAGAAATAGTAAACAAACTTTTAACAATATCAAATGAAGAGTGTAAATTATATGAAACAGACTGGTCTTTTATTTCTAACAGGCTTGTAACTACGTGGGAAGGGTCCTCATTGAAAGATATTTTTACTGAGTATATTAAAAACTTATGTTCTGTATTTTTAGAAATGCATAAACTCGAAAATGAACTCAATAAGATTTTTATGAATATGTATAACTTAAATACAGTTTTATCAGAAACTATCCCTTTGCATGAGATAACTTTATTGAAAGAAGAAATTAAAGTTGTAAATAATGAATTAGAGATTCAGCCTATTCAAATCTTTAAGCAACTCCTCAGTTACACCGTCGGCTGCCTATTTGGTCGCTACAGCTTGGATAAAGAAGGGTTGATTCTGGCCAATCAAGGCGAAACCCTGCAAGATTTTCTCCAACAAATCCCCAACCCCACCTTCCTGCCCGATGAAGACAACATCATCCCCGTACTGGAAGGCGAGTGGTTCAACGATGACATCGTGGGGCGGTTCCGGGCTTTTCTGAAAGCGGCTTTCGGCGAGGAGCATTTTGACCAAAACCTCCGCTTCATCGAAGATACCCTCGGCAAAGACATCCGTAAGTACTTTGTCAAAGACTTTTACAACGACCACATCAAGCGCTACAAAAAGCGGCCTATTTACTGGCTATTCAGCAGTCCCAAGGGGCATTTCAAAGCCCTGATGTACCTGCACCGCTACCAACCCGACCTGTGCAGCAAGCTGCTCAACGACTACCTGCAAGCCTTCATCAGCAAGCTCGAAGCCGCCAAGCACACCCAAACCATGCTCAGCGTACGCGAGGATATTTCGGCCCGCGAAAAACTCACCGCCACCAAAGAAATCGACAAACTGGAGCTCATGCTCAAAGACTGCCGCCACTACGAGCGCACGCTCTTCTTAATTGCTACCCAAAAAATAAGCATGGACTTAGACGACGGTGTCAAGGTCAATTATCAGAAGTTTAGAGAGGTTTTGGTGCCTATTAAGGGGTTGGAGAAAGAGGAGGAATAGAGCGAATGACTCGAATGACGAATGACGAATTATGAATTACGAATGGGATGCCGCTGCGGCGGGTCATGGATTTTATCCGCGAAAATCCGTACAATCCGTGCGGTCCGCCGCTGCGGTCATCCGCGTTCCATTTCGATAACTTCGCCAAATACTTTATACCCGAAAAGGTACAATAGTAAGGGATGGTATTATATTTGCACCCGAAAAGGTACAAAATATGAAAATAGGGGTATTTGTAAAAGAAAAGCGTAACGCCGCCAAGCTCACGCAACCGGAGTTGGCCGAGAAAGCCGGTGTGGGGCTGCGCTTTGTGCGCGAACTGGAGCAGGGCAAACAAACCCTGAAACTGGACAAGGTCAACCAAGTATTGCAACTCTTTGGGTACGAGACCGGTGCCGTGCCCATCAACCGCCAAACCCTAACCGATGAGAAAAGCTGAAGTAAAACTGCACGCACTCACCGCCGGTTGGCTCACCCAAGATGAAAATGGCTATCATTTTGCGTACGATTCGGCCTATTTGAAAACCGAAAAACCCGCGCCGATCAGTCTTACTTTGCCCCTGCAAGAAGCCCCTTTCACCAACAAGGTACTTTTCCCCTTTTTCGATGGGCTGATTCCCGAAGGTTGGCTGTTGGACATTGCCCAAAAGAACTGGAAACTCAACCCCCGCGACCGCATGGGTTTGTTGTTGGCCTGTTGCAAAGACTGCATTGGGGCGGTAAGTATCTATCCCGTAGCAGAGGAGGAAACCCCATGAAAAGATGTTTGTACTGTTATAAGCCCTTGACACCGCAGGAAGTGGATTTTCACGCAAGTTGCAGCCGAAAAATCTTCGGGCAACCTACGCCCCCCGCATTGCCCTATACCGAACAACAAATGGAGGAATTGGCCACGCAGGTGATCCGCAGTCAAATGACCGTCACGGGAGTTCAACCCAAATTGTCGTTGGATATTGTTTCCGGAGAGGCGGGCCATGAGGCCAAGCGATTTACCATTGTGGGGTTATGGGGAGGTTATATTCTAAAACCCCCTACGCCGCACTATCCGCAATTGCCCGAAGTGGAAGACCTGACCATGCACCTGGCCGAGATGGCCAAGATCAGCACCGTGCCTCATAGCCTTATTCGACTGCAATCGGGCAGTTTGGCCTACATCACCAAGCGCATAGACCGCGTAAAGAAAAAAAAGTGGGCCATGGAAGACATGTGTCAACTCACGGAGCGACTGACCGAAGACAAATACCACGGTTCGTATGAGCAGATCGCCAAGGCAATTTTGAAGTATTCCGCCAATCCGGGATTGGATGTCGTCAATTTCTTTGAGCAGGTGCTGTTCTCATTTCTTACCGGCAACGCCGACATGCACCTCAAGAACTTTTCGTTGATTACCCACCCCGAAGCAGGCCCCGTGCTTTCGCCTGCCTACGACATGGTAGCTACCGTGTTGGTCAATCCAGCCGACGACGAAGACATGGCGCTGACCCTCAACGGCAAAAAGAAAAAGCTGAAGCGCAGCGATTTTACTGCTGCTTTTACCACCTCAAAACTCGACCCAAAACAACAGGAGAATATTTTCAAAAAAATGGAAAAAGCCAAAGACCAATGGCTGCAATACATCACGATGAGTTTTCTGAGCCCCGATTTGCAAGAAGCCTACAAACACCTCATCCAAGAACGATTTTCCCGACTGACCCGCACTCTTTAACTACCATGCCCAATATAATCACCATCAACGACAAAGTACAGGCCGCCTTGGAAAAACTATTCCAACAGCATCGGCTGGTATTTTGGTACGATGACCACGCCGAAATGACCGACCTCTTTGAAAGCCTCCAACTCCCGGAGGTAGAGAAAGTCATCATTGCCAACAACGAGTTTACGTTAAAATACCGTATCCTGATGGAGCAGCCCCATCAACGTTTTTTGCTGTATCAACCCAAAGAAAAGCCGATTGATTACGAAAACTGGTTGCTTGATTTGCTGCTGTCGCACTACGAGTTTCGTACCGAGCCCGCTTCACTGTACCTTCAGGAACTGGAATTGCCGCAGGAGTTTAAAACGTTAGTTCAGGAACACGAAGCATTTTTTACCCACCAAAAACGCATCAGCGACTTAAAAGTCCTGCTCGAACCCGACGACCGGGAGAGTTTGATTCGCCTCAAAATGCTGTCGGTGGTTTGTGCCACCGAACCCGAGTGGGATAAGATACTCTACGCGCTGTTTGCTGAAGCCGCCAAAGCCAAAGACACTCAATACAAAACCATTGAAAACTTTGGACTGAGCCGATTTTTATGGGAAACTGTCGAAAAAAAATACGGGTACAAATCTCCCCAACCCAGCATTAAAGATGTGCTGCTGCGGCTCATACAGGACAATTTTGAGCGCAACACGCCCATTGGCAAACCCATTCTGAACAAGGAAGCCTATCTTTTTGTCAATCGTTGGAAAGAAAACAGCAAAGCCAGGCAGGTGTTTTACGATTGGAGCCAAACGCTGGAAAAAGACCTCAGCATGGAAGCCTTTGTGCAAAACCAGCCCATTGAGCACCTGCTGGAAGCCGATACCTATTCGGTCATCGACAAAAAAGTCATCATTGACCTCCGCGATCGTATTCTTCACCATACCTTGCCCACGCATACCCTACAGGAATGGATTGACAAAAGAAGGGTTAAATTCTTTTTCGGCGATTATGCCCATCTCTACGATGCGCTCAGTTTTGCCGCCGCGTTTCTGGATGAAATCAGGAAAATGGACCTGACCATGCAAAGCCCAGAAGAAGGGTTTGCGAAGTACGAAAAACAGTGGTACAAACTCGATTATCTCTATCGTAAGTACATTTTTGAAAGCGAGCAGGCTGAACACCAAGGCATCCTCAAAGAACTCAGCGCACAGATTGAAAAGGCCTATGGCAACTCATTTTTGCTCAAACTGGGCGATAACTGGCAGACTGCCCTTGAAGGAATGCAACGCTGGAGTTTGGAACGGATCAAAAGCCAAAAGCAATTCTACCCACAATGGGTGATGCCTTATATCAAGAAAGAGAATCGGGTATTTGTGATTATTTCCGATGCCTTACGCTACGAATCTGCCGCCGAACTAAGAGACCTTGTCGTGCAGGAAGACCGCTATACGGCAACCCTCAATGCCGTTTTGGGCTCGTTGCCTTCTTACACCCAGTTGGGTATGGCTTCTTTATTGCCCCACTCCCAATTGACTTTTGAAGAAGAATCAGACACGGTTTTTGCCGATGGGGTCAGTACAAAAGGCACGCCCAACCGTACCAAAGTGCTGCAAAAGAGCTACGCGGGCAGCATCGCCATTACCGCCGAAGAGTTTTTGAGAATGAAAGCAAGCACTGAAGGCAGGGAGTTTATCAAGCCTTACAATGTGCTGTATATTTACAGCAATCAAATTGATAAAACAGGCGATGATACAACGTCGGAAAACAAAGTATTTGAAGCCACAAAAGCCGAGTTTGACTACCTGCTGAGAATCATCAAACACATCAGCAACATGAACGGCTCCAACGTGATTGTCACCGCCGATCATGGGTATTTGTATCAACACAATCGCCTGGATGCGACCGATTTTAGTGATTTTACACCCATTGGCAACGTTTATAAAAGCAGTCGTCGGTTTGTATTGGGCAAAAATCTGGTGCCCAATGCCTCCGTTCAAAAATGGAACGGTGAGGCGTTGGGTTTGGGCGACCAAACGGAAGTGTTGATTCCCAAATCCATCAATCGCCTGCGCATACAGGGCGCAGGAAGCCGATTTGTGCACGGCGGGGCAAGTTTGCAGGAAATTGTGGTGCCAGTATTGGAAATCAACAAAGCGCGTAAAAGCGACATTGAACAGGTAGAAATTGACATCATCAGCGGCTCTTCCAACATTACGAGCAATACCTTTGCCGTAAGTTTTTACCAAAAGCAACCCGTTACGGGTAAAATACAACCACGACAGCTAAAGGCAGGTTTTTACACGGAAGCAGGTCAAGTCATTTCAGATATGATTACGCTGCTGTTCAACAGCCCCGAAACTGACGCCGCTGCCCGTGAGAAAAGGCAAAGTTTCTTATTTACTGCCGCTGCTTCCAAGCACAACGGACAGGATGTGTACTTAAAATTGGAAGAACAGATAGACGGTACCAATCAATTCAGAATGTACAAAAGCATCACCTATCGAATGCTCATTGCCTTCAGCAGCGAGTTTGACGAATTTTAACCGACGCCCATGGACCTCTTAGACAGTAAACTCAATCAATCTTTTGCGGGCAAAGTGGTACGCAAAGACCTGACCAAACAAATCAAGGAAGGCGCAAACGTTCCAGTCTATGTGTTGGAGTACTTATTGGGAATGTACTGCGCCACCGACGACGAGGCCACGATCAAAGAGGGTATTCAAAAAGTAAAGCAGATATTGTCCGAAAACTACGTCCGCCCCGATGAGTCGGAAAAAGTAAAAGCCAAGATAAAAGAGAAAGGGCGGTTTAAGATCATTGATAAAGTCTCAGTAAAGCTCAATGAAAAAGCCGACCGCTACGAAGGACTATTATCCAATATCAATCTCCGCAATGTCATCATTAACGATACCTACATCCGCAAATACGAAAAACTGCTGTCAGGAGGTATTTGGTGTATCCTGACGCTGGAATATTGGTTTGATGAAAACTCGAAGGATTCCCCCTTCAAAATGGTGGAGCTCAAGCCCATCCAAATGCCCGAAACCGACATTTCAGATTTCATCCAGCATCGTCAGGATTTTACACTCGACGAATGGATAGACGTGATTTGCCGCAGCGTAGGCATGGAACCCGTCAATCTGGACGAAAAAGCCAAGTGGCATTTAGTGGCCCGGATGATTCCCTTTGTCGAGAAAAATTTCAATATCTGCGAATTAGGCCCAAGAGGAACGGGCAAATCCTACGTTTACGACGAAATATCACCTTACTCCATCCTCATCTCTGGCGGACAATCAACGGTGGCTAATCTGTTTTATAACATGAGCACCCGCACGGTGGGTTTGGTGGGTATGTGGGACGTGGTAGCCTTTGATGAAGTGGCAGGTATCAATATGAAAGACAAAGACGGCATTCAAATCATGAAAGGGTTCATGGCCAACGGTTCGTTCAGTCGAGGCAAAGAAAGCATCAATGCCGATGCTTCGATGGTATTTGTCGGAAACATCAACGGTTCCGTTGAAAATCTGGTAAAAACGAGTCATTTGCTGGCACCCTTTCCCGCCGACATGATAGATACGGCCTTTTTTGACCGCTTCCATCATTATTTACCGGGCTGGGAAATCCCTAAAATGCGCCCGGAGTTTTTTACTAATGCTTACGGATTCATTTCGGATTATTACGCTGAATGTTTACGCGAACTTCGCAAACATAATTTTTCCGATGCCATCAGCCACTACTTCCGATTAGGAAAAGACCTAAACCAACGGGATTCCATTGCGGTCAAACGTACCGTAAGCGGTTTGATAAAACTCCTGTTTCCTGACGGGAAATACACCAAAGAAGACCTCCGCAAGTGCCTGGAATACGCGTTGGTGGGTAGAAGACGCGTAAAAGAACAGTTGAAAAAAATTGGTGGAATGGAATTCTATGACGTGCATTTCAGCTACGTAGATTTGGAGCAAAATGAAGAACATTTTGTGAGTGTGCCCGAAAGTGGCGGCAAATCGCTCATCCCAGAAGGGGATTTACCCGCAGGAACCGTTTATACCATCGGCAAAAATGCTGCATCGGGTCATAAAGGTCTCTTTCGATTGGACATACAGCGAATGCCCGGAAACGGAAAAATCAGCGATACGGGGTTTGGGGGCGGTACTGCCATCAAAGAAGAGTTGAAAGAAGCCGTCAACTACGTACGTTCCAACCTAAATCGAATTACCCAAACGGCTAAATTCAACGATTTCGAGTTTCACCTAAAAGCGACTGACCTCAACGGTATTGGAAACACCAAAGGACTGGAATTGGCGATTTTTCTGTCGATTGTCTCCTCCATTGTAGAAAGACCCCTGCTGCCCCAATTGGCGGTTTTAGGCTCTATGAGTATTGGCGGGGCGATCATTGGCTCCGATAATCTGGCCGAATACCTGCAAGTCTCCGCCGACAGCGGAGCCAAGAAAGTGCTGATTCCGGCAATTGATGTAGTACAACTGGGTAAAGTCCCTACCGACTTGATTTCAAAATTTAGCTTACTTATTTATTCCGACCCCATTGATGCTGGCTTTAAAGCGATGGGGTTGGGGTGAGATTTGAACTCATTAGTCCACTGTTGCTTTCCGCCTCTGTATAGTCGGTCAACCGAAAACGGATTATGGGCAATAGAAATTGACGTATCCGATTGACAACAACAGATAAGATTTTTGATGACACAAACATTCAATATCTTGTACCGATGTTATAATTAGGAAGAAGTGTCCTGAAAGCTATGGCCATATTCATAATATTCTCCTCAATAACCATGATTATCAGCCTATTGTAAAAATATGTCATGTACTAAATATCAGCGATATACAAGAAAAACTTAAAGGGAGGATTGGCCGTACTCGGCAATATTTCCATTGGCGGTGCGGTGGAAAGGGCGCTGCACTTTGCAGAAAAAGTAACCCTGCTTTCCGAAAACGGTGCTAAAACGGTATTGGTACCCATGGATAATCTTAGCGAGATGACTACGCTACCTCAAAGCATCCTTGGCAAAACAGACACGCCGTTTTATGTTAACAGTCAGATGTTGTTACAAAAAGCAGTGATGGGGGAGTGAGGTGTTTTTAAATTTAGATAGTGCCAACGAACCACTTTCATTCGATTAGACATTATGCTACCCGCTTCAATATCCCCAATTCGTACGCCAAAGTAGCCATTTCTTCTTTAGTAAGGACTTTATTTTCTTCTAAGCGATTTTTGAGTTTGAATATAATGGCAGTATCACCAACCCCCATTTGAATGGAAACTCTGTTCACATTAATCTTTTGGCCAATCATCTCAGAAAATACTTCGGCTGTCGAATGATGCCCAATGGCTGAAATAGGCTCTTTTGGATACGTTGCCAATAGCTTTTTTACTTCCTCTATGCCCATTTGTTGATAATCATATTGGCCAAACGAAGTGATGATAGAGGAGTTTAAAAGATAAAGCTCCCCTTTAGGTATGGGTTGGGGCTCTATACTATCGTATTTGTTTCGGGCCTCTTGACTATCTGAAAGCAAATCTTGTAAAGAGATGTTCTCATTAAAAACCTTATCAAAAGGTGCAGAGGGCCGTTGTTCAAATACTTTTACTAATTTGTCTTCCTCAAATAAATTCCACACTATATACTGATTTTCAATCGGTTTTTTTGAGAATTCATCGGGTTCTGAATTTAGTAAAAACTCAATTTCGTAATACTTTATCCATTGGTAGTGATTGTTGATACCCGTGACGCGCTCAATTCCTACATTCAATGGAACAATGGACGGGTTAAAATTCAAAAACTTGACTTTTGACATCTGTTGCCCGATTTGTTGCCCCAATTGCCTCATATCCCCATTGGGCAAAAGGTTGACGTTATAGCACGACATAACGTACTTTTGGGCGTTTCCTTCTTTTAGGGTGAAATGAACAATCAACTTATTATCCAAGGAGTTTTCCCATTCCTTCCGTAACAAATAGATT